>JBBQMV010000087.1:0-8759 GCA_038329315.1 Bdellovibrionia bacterium
CGGCAGAGCGAGTGGGAGATTTCTAACTTTCCACCGCGCGCGAGGATCGCCTGGAGCTTCGATTGCTCGATCGCGACTTGGAGTTGGAGTCCGCCGACGACCTTCGTCAGGTTCTCGGTCACCATCACGTCTGTCGGGATCGCACGCATCGGGCGATTCACGAACCGAAGCGCGACGCTCAGATCGCCGCCGCGTCCTTCATTATAGGACATCGAATAGTTATTCGTGAGGCGGGTGTCGTAGTCGCCCGACATCACGATCGGAGCGACGCGCGGAGCGGCGATCTGAACCGCGACCGCTTCCACTTCGTACGGCAGCAGAAGAGCTCCGTTCACTTCGAAATGAACGTGGCGCTGGATCGAACCGATTTGGCGGGTTTCGATCTTCATCACTGGAACCGAGCAGCTATAGGAAGGTCCGTTCGCGCAGACGTTTGCATCCGCGTAGCCGAGGGCAATCGCGTTCTCGAGACCGTTCTGTTCGAAAACGCCCGTGAGGAAGTTGAAAGGGAAGCCCTGCGAATAGAGCTGGTTCTGCGCGTTTGTCAGTTCGTACTGGAGCGCTTGCCAGGTCGGAGGCATCCGACGAAGGTAACCCGCTTGGAGAACGAGCTGCGAAACTTGCGGCGAAATGCCGAGGAGAACGTGGCTTAGGATGACGGGACGTTGGTTTTCGGGAGCCGTGAACATCCCCTGCCAAGCGTCGAATCGGCCCGGAAGTTGGGAGGTGCAGCTCATCGGTCGGCAAGTCGTGTATTCTTGTGTGATGATTTGGCGCGTTTCGAACTGCGGAATCGCAACCATCGTGTCGGTCGCGGCCGAAACCGTTCCACTCCACGAGAAAACCTTTTTTACCGGCTGATAGCTAATGTCGGCGGCAGAAGCCGATAGGGCGAGAGCGAAGATCGCGAGGACGCAAAGTAGATGCTTTTTCAAGGGAACCCCTCCTCAGGGAAAATAAGCGGAGAAGGTTAATCAGTGACGCGAGCGTCGACTCGGGTCAAGTTCGGAAATGCATTTTTAGTAAGCGCTCGCCGCGTCTAGCTTCGCGACGATTTCCGGCGAAAGCGCGATTCCGACGGCAGCGGTCAGATCTTTCAACTGGTCGAGATTCGTCGCGCTCGCAATCGGTGCGGTGACCGAAGGTTTCGCGAGGAGCCAAGCGAGCGCTACGGTCGCGTGTTTCATCCGAAGTTCTTTCGAAACTTCGTCGAGCGCCGCTAAAATGCGCATTCCACGTGTCGTGAGGTAATTTTCGACCGTGCGTGCTCCGCGCGCGCTCTGTCCGAGATCCGCGGGCGTCCGGTACTTCCCGGTAAGAAATCCCGCGGCGAGCGAGTAAAATGGAATCACGGCGATGCCGAGATCGTGGCACGGCCCCGCGAGCGTCGTTTCGAATTCTTCGCGGTCATAAAGATTATACCGCGGCTGCAAGCACGCATACGCGGGAAAGCCGCGTGCCTCGCTCGTTTTGGCGGATTCGAGCAGACGGGCGGCCGAGTAGTTCGAAGCGCCGATGACGCGCACTTTACCGGCCTTTATAAGCAGATCGTACGCCTCGAGGGTTTCGGCGACCGGAGTTTCGAGATCGTCGCGGTGCGATTGGTAGAGGTCGATCACATCGGTCTTCAAGCGGCGAAGCGAATCTTCGACGGCGTTCACGATGTACGCTTTCGAAAGCCCTTTCATGTCCGCGCCCATCTCGAGGCCGACTTTCGTTGCGAGGACAACGCGCGAGCGTTTCCCGCTCTGCTTAAACCATCGTCCGAGGATCGTTTCCGACTCGCCGCCCCGATTTCCGGGCGCCCAGGACGAGTAAACGTCGGCGGTATCGATGAAATCGAATCCCCCGTCTACGAAAGCATCGAGGATACGAAACGAAGTCGCCTCGTCCACCGTCCAGCCAAATACGTTCCCGCCTAAACAGAGTGGCGTGACTTCGAGATTCGATTTTCCAATTCGTCGCTTAGCGAGCATGTTTTTCTCTCGGTTTACTGAGGTGCGGTCAGAATCGGTGCGGTAGCCGAACCCGCCACGGAGGCCGGCCAGAACGCGTCCGTAGTCGTCACGCGTTCGCCCTTAATCCGGTATTTGTACCAGACGTAGTTTCGGAAAATCGTCCCGACGTAATCTCGGGTTTCCTTATACGGAATTTGTTCCACGAATTCCATGAACGATCGCGAAGCGCGCCCTTCGCGTATCCAGCGATCAACCGCGGTTGGCCCAGCGTTATAAGAAGCGAGTGCGAGCGCTACATTCCCCTTATAACGGTCGATCAGTTTCTTCAGGTATTTCGTCCCGATACGAATATTCGTATCGGCGTCGAGCAGGTCTCGGCGTTCGACATCGGCTTCGATGTCGGAAGCGGTGAACGGCATGAGCTGCATGTAACCCGCAGCACCGACGCCGGAAGCGATCTCGCGTTCGAATGCGCTCTCCTGCTTGATGAGCGAAAGAGTCAGGATCGGATCGACGCCGATCGTGGTGCCTTGCTTTTCGATGGTCGACCATTCGACGACCGGAAAGACCAGGTCGAGGCCCTCGGCGCTGTAAACCGTCTCGTCCATGCGGGCGATGAGATCCGAAAGAATCGAGAACGCCGTCAGATGCGAGCCCGCGACCGAGGCGAAGCTTGAGAGCCAGAGGAGGTAAGGGCCGGAAGCATTATCACGCGAGCGAATCGACCGCAGATCGACCGCGGCGAGCCGATCGGCCTTCGCGGCGAGGAGTTTCTTCGCACGACCGAGGCGGGTCGCTTCGGTCGTCGTTTGAAAATCATCATGGTCCGCGAGGTCCGGAGCGTTTCCTTTGAACCGCCCTTCGGGCTCTTGCTTGAGCGCAAACATCGATAGCAGGCCGTAGATGGTGAGGGGCGTTTCACGAACGAGCTGTTCGTACTGGGGTTTCGCGTCGTCGGCACTTTTCCGCGCAAGGAGCGTCGCGAGCCAGTAACGGGCGCGAAAACGGTGAGCGGAGCGCGGATACTCTTCGAGGAACTTTTTCATTCCGTCGATGGCCGCGCTCCAGTTTTCTTCGACGACCATCGGAAAGACTCCGTCGAAGGCTTCTTCGTCAGCGTCTTTTTGTTTATAACCGGTGGTCACCTTCGAATTCGCGAAGAATGGCTTCGCAGCTTCGATCACTTCTGGAAACGCCTTTCCGAGACGTTTCGACTCGGCGGTGTTCTTTGCGTACTGGTTCGCGAACTTTAGAATCCACGCGGTGCAGATTTCGGTTTTCTTCGCGATACAAAGGTCTGCGTAGGCTTCGAGGTGCCGCGGACGAATGAGATAAACCCCGTTTTCAAGCGTGAGCCTCTGGAACGCCTTTTCGAAAAGCTTTACCGCTTCGCCGGGCGCTTTACGCCCGACTTTCGCGAGCGCTTCGGCGAGTTCAGCTTTTCCGACTTCCCGTGCGGCGCCCGTGTACCAGGGCGAATAGAGATAATTATCCGCGAGTTTCGACCACGCGGCATGCGAACGCACAGCGTCCGCTTCGATCTTTTTCCAATCAGGCTTTTTCTTCGAGTCTTCGTCGTCGGCTTCGACGATCGCCGCTTCGGCGAGGTGAATCGAGGCCGAGCCTTTGATCGCGAGCGCGTGATCCGCGAATTCAGAATCGTGTTCCGCGGGAGCGGCGGCAGCGATCGCCTCATTGAATTTTTCGGCATCCAGAAGATCGGAAGCCTTCGCAAGCGCCTTCGCCGGCTTCGAAGCCTTCGTCTTTTTTCCGACGATCTTCATGCGGAGTGCGTTCCGGCGGGCCTCGTAGTCGGAGACCGCGTCCGCGCGAGAGGAATTCGCCACGCCGACGGCCGACAAAAGGACGACCAGGAGAAGCGGAACCGCCGCCCGGAGTTTCGTCAGCGCCGTCTCGCACATGCCGGCCTTCAGCCAAGCGCACGGGGCACAGGCCATGTGAAAATTTTCGATCGTCATGTGGTTGCGGATCTTCGTTTTCGCTTCGCCCCAGGTGAGGCGATCGCCGGCGCGAATGCCGAGGACCTTCGCATGAGCATCGTCGAGCAAACGAATCTTCGTTTCGGTTTCGCAAAGGGAGCCGCGGCGGTTCGGGCAGGGTTCGCAGATCGAGTCGGTGCCGGCGACGACTTCGATTTCGAGAGTGTCGCCCGCGGGGGTGCCGCGGAGTTCGCCCGCGACGCGGACGTAATTCTCGACGAAGGCCTCGCTGTACCCCTTACCCTCGAAGCCGACGGTGCAGAGAAAATGATGCGGACGAAAGCGAATGTTCGGCATGCACTACCAATCGCTCAGGGTTGGAAGAAGCCGAGGGCCTTGATGGCGCCTTCGATTTCTTTTCGCGCAGCTTCGTCTTTCGTAGCGGCGAGAGCGCGGTCGAGGTGAGTCTTCGAGGCGGAGATCTGATCCGCGACCGATTCGACCATGAAGTTGTAGTCTTCGGACAGTTCTTGAAAATGGTCGTTCTTCCGGAAACTGACCTTCGCGAGCGAGCCGTTTCGGAGGCCGTTCATCGTTTTCGAGAGCTTAAAAAGGGGGCCGGCGATCCGGTGGCTCATAAAAAGGCTCATGAGGAAGGTCATCAGCATGAAGCAGACTTGCATCAGCGCGAGCCAAAAGAGCATGTCATGCCGGGACTTTTCGAGGAACGGGATCATCGGGCCATTCGGATCGGCGGCAATATATTTGTAAAACCAGTCATAGAGCTGGGAGACGAGGAGCGGATAAATGACACTTAGCACAAACAACCACGAACAGACGTAGATCGCGAAGCGGATCTGGAATGGGCGATTGATCAGCAAAATTCGGCGACGGAATTGGCTCATGCGTGCCCTGATTTTAGGGGGCATGGCGCGTAAAGGAAAGTCGAAAAGCCCCCCGAAAGCGGATAAGACCAGGGCATGAATTCACCGGCTATTCTCGTTCGCCCGGCCCGCCCGGCCGATCTCGAAGCCCTCCACCGCCTCGAAGTCGAGTGTATGGGCGGAACGGCGCTTCCCAAGCCCCAGCTGCGTTGGCTCCTCGAGAGCCAAGGCCCTAACCCGGCCTTCTCGATTCACGTCGCCCACGAAGCGAAAAGTGAAGACGCGCCGATCGGATTTGTCTGTTGGAAGAAGCGGGACGACGCCATTACACCCGGATATGACATCCTCGATCTTTCCGTCGGGAAGCTTCACCGTGATGAACGAGTCGAACACGCCCTCATCGCGGAACTCGTCGAGACGGCGACGCGCGAAAGAATGATCGGAATTTCGGTGAACGTACCGCGCTCGAATCTTGCGGCCGCCGCTTTCTATCTGAGC
This sequence comes from Bdellovibrionia bacterium, assembly GCA_038329315.1. Taxonomy (GTDB): domain Bacteria; phylum Bdellovibrionota; class UBA1018; order UBA1018; family UBA1018; genus JACMQW01. The sequence continues at coordinate 5,281 of JBBQMV010000087.1, forward strand.
CACGCTTTTAATGTCGCTCACTCCGTAGAGCGCTATTACGCGGATGGCTCGGCGATGGAAATTTTCGTGAAACGTCTCAAGTAGCGCAGATTTTAGTAGGCGGGTAACGGGTAGACGCCGTATGTGCCGGCGTCGAACCGAAACGGTTCGAGCGAATCGTTGTGATCGCGAGTGTGGATCTTCAAGAGTAGGTCGGCGCGGTGAACGGAATCTCGCCATTCCGGATCGCCCGTCTCGAGAACGTGTCGACGGATGGCGATGAACCTCGTCGTCCACAGAATTTCGTCGAGGCCACTTGCCGGCGTCTGACCGCCGAAACTTTTCGTCGTTTTGTCTACGATCTGCTGGGTGCCGTCGACGCCGTCGGTGCCGTGCTGAATATTCGTGTCGTAAAGATTCAGATACGACCACGGAAGTTTTAACCCGACTTTCTGCCCGATCTTGATCGCGGGTAAGTAGTATAGTCGGCTTTCAAGTTCGTCTTGGACGTCGCGAAAATCCTTCTGACTAGCCATTTCGCGGATGACTTCGCTGAACGGCGGCTTCGCGGCTTCGAGAAGATCCGCGTTTTGGGAACACGTGATTTTTCCGGCTTTCGATTTCTTCATGATTTTTAAAAACGGCGTAAGCGCCGTGTTTGGATGGGCCGATTCGTAAAGCTCGAGGAGTTCCTCGCCATCCATACAGCTGACGAATCCGATGCGTCCGAAAGTGATGCCGCGGAAGTAGGAATCTTTCAGTCTCTCGGAATATCCGTACTGAAACGCGGTCGTCGAGTTCTCGAAGATACTCGTGACTTGTTCGATGATTCTGCGTTTTGAGGCCATCAGATCGCCCGCGGCCGGAGCTCGTTCAGCGTGGGGAGCGTGTGAGCACGCAAAACCACCGAAGGCGACCAATGAGCTGAGGACGAAGGGAATGAGCCGAGAGGTGCGCACTTCGTATAGTGTACGGGCTCGGTTCGGCGCTCGCAATGCGCCAAATTATTTACGTTCTCCGATCGAAATCTGGGTAATCGCGAACAGAAGCACAAGGGCAGCCGTCGCCTGGAGTGGGAGGAGCGGTGCCTTCAGGAAGATCGTATTTAAGGTGACCGCCGTTACCGGGAAAAGGAGTTCCATGAACGTCGTCTTCGAAGCCGTCGTGCGGAGCATGCCCTGGTAGTAGAGGATGAGGGCGATGAGCCCCGGTACGAGCGCGACGTAGAGAAGCGACGCGAGCGTCGACGGATTCCCGAGCTGACCGAATGACGAAATAACTCCGGCACCACCACTGTGGAAATTACCCTCGAACCCGAGCATGAAAGCGAGGGTGATGAGGCCGAAGAAGAAGCGCCAGTACGTGACGACCAACGGAGGGAGTTTCGAGACGACGCCTTTTCCGACGACCGTCGCGAGCGCCCAGAGGACGGCAGCCGAAAGTGCGAAAAGGCTTCCTTTCGATTCGACGGTCGAGTCCGTAAGGAACGAGAAATTAAAATCGGGAAAGCTGATCGCTAAGCCCGCGAGTAGCGCAAGGGGTGCCCAAATCCAGAACGTCTTTTTCGGGCGTTCCCCGAGGAAGGTCGAGGCGAGCAGGACGACGAAGATCGGCTGGAGCTTCTGAAGGAGGATCGAAGCGGACGGGTTCACATATTTAAAACTCGCCGTGAAAAGCACCGTCGCGAGGGCGGAGGCGCCGCCTCCGAGCAGGAAGAGCCCGGCCCATTGGCGGGTCGAGATTTGCGTGAGTTCTCTTCCGTAACGATAGAGCAAGTAGGGCGAAAGAAGAGTGACCGCTAAGAGGTGGTCGAAGAAAACGACGAACGTCGGATCGAGCCCGCTCTGGATCAGCGGATACCGTACGAGCGCGTCGGTTGCCCAAAGGACGGCTGCGAAACCGACTAAAAAAGGGCCCATTAAGTGGTCGTTCCGTCTAGCGACTGAAGGTCGCCTCCGGGTTGAGGCCGATACCAGGCCAAGAAATTCGGCAGCGCTTGGGCTGCCATGTGCTTCCGGAGATCGTCTTTACGGAGGCCCTCGGATCCCGGAAAGACTGCGGGATCGTAGATCGCGAAACACGCGTTGATCGGTTGGTAATTCTTCGGATCGGATCCGGTGACGTACCGAAGAAGAGCACCCAGTGCGGAATTCACCGGCGGCACGTTTAGCGGGCGACCGAGAACGCGGTCGAGGATGAAGTTCGCGGCGAGGAGTCCGCACGCGGCGCTCTCGAGGTAGCCTTCCACGCCGGTCACTTGGCCGGCCAGGTAGACTTTCGGATTACCCTTCAGCGAGAGGTCGGCCCGAAGCACGCGCGGCCCGTTTACGTAAGTGTTCCGGTGGATCGAACCGAGTCGAATGAACTCGGCGTTCGCCAGCGCCGGAATCATCCGGAAGATCTTACCCTGCTCGCCATACTTTAACTTCGTTTGGAACCCGACGAGGTTATACGCGGTCTTCGAGGCGTTTTCGGCGCGAAGTTGAACGCACGCATAAGGACGACGGCCCGTTTTCGGATCGGTGAGTCCGACCGGCTTCATCGGCCCGAAGCGGAGGGTTTCCCGACCGGTCGCCGCGATCGATTCGATCGGTTGGCAGCCTTGAAACAGGATTTCCTTTTCGAAATTTTTCGGCGGAACTTTTTCGCCGGCGATGAGCGCGTCGAGGAACGCATTGTATTCCTCTTCGGTCATCGGGCAGTTCAGATAAGCCGCCTCGTCGCCTTTATCGTAGCGATTCGCTAAGAAAACTTTACTCATATCGATCGACGCGGTGTCGACGATCGGCGCGATGGCGTCGTAAAAATAGAGATCGTCACCGGTTTGGCTACCGATCCATTTCGTGAGGCCCTCGGACGTAAGTGGGCCGGTCGCGATGAGCGTGATACCGTCGTCGAACGGTTTTAGAACTTCCCCCGCATGCCGGATGATCCTCGAGTGTCCGGTGATCTTCTTCGTCATGAATTCGGCGAAGACATCGCGGTCTACGGCGAGTGCTTCACCCGCTGGGACACGTGCGACTTCTGCACCAATAAGCGCGAGCGACCCCATCTCGCGCATTTCGGCCTTCATCATCCCCGGTGCCGAGGTCGGGCTCGTCGTCTTAAACGAGTTCGAGCAGACGAGTTCCGCGCAGCGGTCGGTCTTATGCGCTTCCGTCATTTTCAGAGGGCGCATTTCATGGAGATGGATCTCGAGATCGGCTGCTTCGGCATGGCGCGCGAGAAACCACGCCGCTTCTGAGCCGGCGAGACCGCTTCCGACGATGTGGACCTGAGTCGTCATTTGGCGCCGGGTATAACATGCTATTCTAGAGAAAATGAAGCTTCTTCACCTGACCGAAGCCATCGCGAAGTACCTGGAAGTGCTTGAAATTCAAAGAAAAGTTTCAAGCCATACCCTTCGCGCCTATGCCGGCGACCTCGCTGAATGGGCGGAGGCGACCGTCGAAATGGGGTTTCCGGATCTCGAGGCGCTCGACCGGGGGCTCAAGCCGGTC
>JBBQMV010000088.1:0-8706 GCA_038329315.1 Bdellovibrionia bacterium
GGACGCCGCCGCCGTAGGTTCCTTCCGACCGGTGAACATCGAAGAAGTTTCGTACTTCCGCCATAATTTTATTGAACGGCCGAGTTTTATATCCGTTCGCGGTCGTAATGGTATTTCCGTGCATCGGATCGCAGCACCAGACGACTTTGCGGCCTTCGCGCTGGATCCGGCGAATGAGCACCGGCAGTCCCTCTCCCACTTTGTCGTAACCCATGCGAGTGATGAGCGTGAGTCGGCCCGGTTCGTTTTCAGGATTAAGAATATCAACAAGCTTGATGAGGTCGTCGCCCGACATATTCGGACCGCATTTCAAGCCAAGCGGATTCTTCACTCCCCGTAAAAACTCGACGTGCGCCCCGTCGGGTTGCCGCGTGCGCTCACCGATCCAGAGCATATGGCCGGAACAGTCGTACCAATCGCCTTCGTAACCGGAGTCCGGCCGGGCGGTCGTGCTGTCACGCCGGGTGAGCGCTTGCTCGTAATAAAGGAGCAGGGCTTCGTGCGAAGTATAGAACTCGACTTCGCGGATTTGGGGTGTCGTCTCGCTGGTGATCCCCATCGCGGCCATGAATGAGAGCGTCTCGTCGAGCCGCTTTGCGATGCTCTCATAGTGCGCGTTCTGCGGACTCTTCTGGACGAAGCCGAGATTCCACGCGTGGACTTGGTGAAGATCCGCATACCCCCCATGCGCGAACGCGCGAAGAAGATTGAGCGTCGACGCGGATTGGACGTATGCGCGCTCCATCCGCTCGGGGTTCGGAATCCGGGATTCTGGCGTGAAGTCGACGCCATTGATGATATCTCCACGGTAAGCAGGCAGAGTCTGCCCGTCGCGCGTTTCGTTATCGCTCGAGCGCGGCTTCGCAAACTGGCCGGCGACCCGTCCGATCTTCACGACCGACCGCTTCTCGCTAAACGTGAGGATCACCGCCATCTGGAGCAAAATCCGAAAATTATCGCGAATCGTATTCGCCGTGAAATCCTCGAAACTCTCGGCGCAGTCCCCGCCCTGAAGCAGGAAAGCCTTTCCCTCGGCGACCTTCGCGAGCTTCGCTTTGAGCTGGCGGGCTTCACCCGCGAACACGAGCGGTGGGTACTTCGCGAGCTTGGCTTCCACTTCGGCGAGTTTCGCTGCGTCGGGATAAGTCGGCATCTGCTGCATTGGCTTTCCGCGCCACGTCGTCGGGGTCCAGATCGGTCGACTCATAACTTCTTTACCTTTTTTTGGATACGAATCGATTCGGAATGAATCCGTTCAAATATGGATTTCGTGAATACGGGATCGAGTTTCGACTTTTTCCCGAGCTTAACCGCGGCATTCAGCACCCGCGCCCAACGCGCCTTTTGGTGGGGCGCCATCCCGGTCTTCGCTTTGAGTATACCGATCTTCTGAACCGCCGCCTGGCGATCTCCGAGCGCCCGGAGGAGCGCCCGATCAGCTTGATCGATTTTTTTCCGCAAAGATTTCAGCCTTTTTTCGGTATTTTTCATGATCTTCTTTCTACGCGCGTACCTAGCCCCGAGAGAACCCGCCGGATCCGCCCCGCGTCCTCCATAATCGTCCGCATTTTTCCGTCGTCGCCCGCGACGAGGGCGGAATGAAATTCCTGGAGCTGCCGAATATATGTTCCGAGCGCATCGGCGATATTATCCCGGTTTTGTTCCAGGATCGGTCCCCACATTTCTGGCGAACTTTTCGCGAGCCGGACCGTGGACTCGAATCCGCCGCCCGCGAGGTCAAAGATCGCCGTGACGTCCTTTTCCTTTTCCAGGACGGTATTCGCGAGGACGAAGGAACTGACGTGGGAGAGGTGCGAGACAAAAGCGGTATGGACGTCGTGCTCCGCGGGAGTCATGAAAACGAGGCGCATGCCGAGCGCGACGTACATCGCCTCGACGCGCGCGCGATGGGAAGGAGCGACGGAGCCGTGGTCGCAAATCACGGCGATCTTCCGGTCGAAAAGATTCGATTTGGCGGCGGAGGGCCCCGAATTTTCCGTCCCCGCCATCGGATGGGATGGGACGAACTGGGCGCGTTTCGGATGGTCGGCGATCGCGGCACATACCTTCACCTTCGTCGATCCCATATCCGTGACCGTCGCCGTCGCCGGAATTGCGTCGAGGATTTCGGGAAGAACGCGAATCATCGCTCCGACGGGAATCGCGAGGACGACTAAATCGGCGCCCGCGACCGCCTCGACGAGCGGACGGATATCCCTAATAATATCCAATTCGAGGGCGATTCTCACGTTTTCTGCGCTCGCGTCGACACCGACGACCTCGCTCGCGAAACCACGCGCCTTCAGGTCGAGCGCGACAGATCCACCGATAAGCCCTAGACCGACGACGGCGACTTTCATCGCTGTCCACTCCATTTTTTCACACGCAGCAGCGCCTCTTCGAGGAGCGAAGTCCGAGCGCAAAGCGAAGACCGTGCGAATCGCTTTCCGTTGCTCCCGAAAATTGAACCTGGCGTAAGGAAGATGTGGGCTTCGGCGAGCAGCTTGTCGACAAAAGCCGGAACGTCGGGAACGGAACCAGGCGCCTTCGCCCACACGAAAAGCCCGACCTGATCGCGATCGTACTCGAACCCGAGGGCGTCGAAAATCTTCCAGACGACGAATCGGCGCTCGAAGTAGATCCGGTTCCGGGCTTCGTGCCAGGACGCCGGACTCCCGAGGGCCGCTCGCGCGCCCGCTTGGACCGGGAGAAACATTCCCGAGTCGACGTTACTCTTTACCTGAAGAACCGCGTCTACGACAGCCGAGGAACCGAGAAGCATCCCCACACGCCATCCCGCCATATTGAAGGACTTACTCAACGAGTTCAGTTCGAACACGACTTCCTTATCGCGGTCGTAGGCCAAAAGGCTAAGCGGCACTTCCCGATTCAAGACGAGGCCGTAGGGATTATCGTTTCCGATGAGAATCTTTTTTCGGCGTCCGAACTCGACGAGCTTCCCGAAGAGTTCCGAATTCGCAGATTTTCCCGTTGGCATATGCGGATAGTTCACCCACATCAGCTTGCACTTCGAGAGGTCCATTTTTTCCAACGCCGCGAAATCAGGTAACCAGGCGTTCTCTTCGGTAAGATCGTAAGCGACGACTTCGGCGCCGATGAGATCTGCGACGGCGGCGTACGCGGGGTAACCGGGGTTCGGGACGAGCACGCGATCCCCAGGATTGAGGAACGCGAGCGAAGCGTAGAGAATCCCCTCCTTCGAGCCGAGGAGCGGTAGAACTTCCTTCTCGGGGTCGAGTTCGATCCGGTAGGTCGAGTGGATCCACTCCGCCATCGCCGCCCGAAGTTCAGGAGTCGAACGATAAGACGCGTATCCGTGGTTCGTTTCCGCGTGGAGCGCGGACGAAGCGGCGGCAATCGCTTCGTCGGACGGCGCGAGATCTGGGCTGCCAATGCCGAGATTAATCACGTCAGTCCCCGCCGCGCGCATCTGGCGGATGAGTTCGAGTTTACCCGAAAAATAATATTCGCCCACCCGCTCTAGACGCTTCGCCTTCGAAATAATCATGACGATGGCCGCTCCCCTCGCGGATAGTTCCCGAAATGAATGAGGTTAACGACGTCCTGGCCGATGACTTCCATCGCTCTTTCGTACCGCTCGAAATCGGCCCACTCGAGATCGACGTGGAAGGAATACTCGTAGGGCCGGCCGAGGATCGGTACGGACTGGAGTTTCGTGAGGTTGACTTCGTGTTTCCGGAAAATGTCGAGTACGTCCGCGAGCGACCCCGCGCGGTGCGGGAGTTCGAACCGAACGGACGTTTTGTTCGCGCCAGGCGGCGGAGCGTAATCGGCGGCCCGACAGATGACGAGAAAACGTGTATAATTCTGCTTATTCGTTTCGATTCCGGAGGCCAGAATTTCCAAGCCATAAACCTCGGCCGCGCGCGCGCTCGCGATCGCGGCTTGGCCCCGAATTCCTCTTTCCTGGATCACTTTCGCGCTCTCGGCCGTATCGGCCCCCTCGAGAATCTTCAGCTTCGGGTACTTCCCGAGAAAATCCTCGCACTGGAGCAGCGCCATCGGATGCGATTGGACCGTGTCGAGTAATTCGAGCTCCTGCCCAGGAAGCGCCATCAGGTTCATTTCGATCCGCAGGTAAACCTCACCGAGAATTTTAAATCCGTTAGCCTCCATCAACGAGTAGTTCGGGAGGATACTCCCCGCGATCGAATTTTCGATCGCCATCACGGCGAAATCCGAACCGCCGGACCGGAGCTGGGCGGCCAAAATCGGAAACGACGCGCACTCCACGACGTCGACCGTTTCCGGCGCGAAATGTTTCGTCGCGGCGGCATCATGGAAGGAAGCCTTCACACCTTGGATGCCAATTTTGAGGGGCGCCGTACGTCTCATGAGTTAGATTTTCACCGATCGATTACGGAGGAGATGGTCCGCGATCACGAGCGCCGCCATCGCCTCGACGATCGGAACCGCACGCGGAACGACGCACGGATCGTGACGCCCCTTCCCTTCGACCTTCACGGTATTTCCTTCGTCGTCGATCGAATCTTGGGACTTCATCAGCGTAGAGACCGGCTTGAACGCCACGCGGAATTCGATCGGCATCCCGTTCGAGATTCCACCCTGGATTCCGCCGGAGTGGTTCGTCTTCGTTTTCACCGCGTCCCTTTCCTGGATGAAAACGTCGTTATGCGCGGATCCGCGAAGCGCGACCCCTGCGAACCCCGAACCATATTCGAAACCTTTCACGGCGTTGATGCTCAGCATCGCCTTTCCGAGATCCGCGTGGAGACGATCGAACACGGGCTCTCCTAAACCGACCGGGGCGCCGCGGATCACGCCCGTAACGACGCCGCCAATCGTATCCCCGTCCGCCTTCACTGTCTCGATGAGCGCGATCATCCGCTTCGCGATTTCGGCGTCCGGACACCGAATGATGTTCGTGTCGATCTGTGAAAGATCGAGTTCGTCCGGACTTTTCACGAGTCGGAGATCGCCGACCTGGGAAACGTAGGCGGCGACCTCGATGCCAAATTTCCGCAAGAGGAGTTTCGCGACCGATCCGCCGACGACCCGTGCGGCGGTCTCCCGAGCGGAAGACCGGCCGCCCCCCCGGTGGTCACGGATGCCATACTTCGCGAGCGTGGTGAAATCGGCATGAGACGGTCGAAACGCCGTCGCGATATGGGAATAGTCTTTCGAGCGCTGATCTTCGTTCATCAAGAGCGCCGTTAACGGCGCGCCCGTGGTTTTCCCCTCGAAAACTCCGGAAACGAATCTCACTTCGTCGGATTCTTTTCGCTGGGTCGTGATCTTCGACTGGCCGGGCTTCCGCCGGTTCGACTCGCCTTGGATGAAGTCGAGATCAAGTTCGAGGCCCGCCGGACATCCGTCGATTACGACGCCGATCATCTCGCCGTGGGATTCGCCAAAGGTCGTGATGCGGAAAAGATTCCCAAATGAATTGCCGCCCATTATCTGTCGCCCTTCAAAAATGCGTCGATCGCGCGCGTATAAGACTCCCAGCCGAAACCGCTGATCTGCTCGGCGCAGACGGGAGCAATGACAGAGATCTTCCGGAAGTCCTCACGGGCGTGAATATTACTGAGATGAACTTCGTAAGTCGGGATATGAATCGCGGCTACCGCGTCTCGGAGTGCGTACGAATAGTGGGTATAGGCGCCAGGATTAAAAACGACCACATCGGTTACTTTCCGGCAACCATGTAGAAGATCAATCAGTTCCCCTTCGGAGTTAGACTGGTGAATTTTAATTCGGCACTTTTTTGCGAACGCATGCGCGACGAGTTTCGCGTTCAGTTCCTTCAAAGTGAGGCGACCGTACACACCGATTTCTCGCTCTCCGAGCAGATTTAAATTCGGTCCGTGCAGGACGAAAATACGAGGCACGGCCGATTCCGCCTTGGTGGCTTTCTTCGCCGTCTTTTTCTTCGTGCCCATTAAAACCCTCCCTTGTCCGAAAGTCCGAGCAGCCGGTACGCGGCGAGCAGATCCTTCTCATTTACGCGACTATCGGGGACCGTCTTTCCAAGCGCCGAGAGTAGAACAAAATTAATCTTTCCGGCACGGACCTTCTTATCCTGATTCATGAACTCGAAAAGCACCTCCGGTCCGAAATCCTTAGGGATCGGAGGCACGGGGAGATCCGCGAGAAAGCCATCGAGTTCCATCCGCACTTTTGCCGGGAGCTTTCGGCGGACCTGCGAAAGCGCCATCGCGAACCGCATGCCCCAGATTACAGCCTCGCCGTGTTGATAGCGTGTGTAACCCGTGATCGATTCGAGGGCGTGGCCGAAAGTATGTCCGAAGTTCAAAACCTCGCGCGCGCCCTTCCGATCGAACTCGTCCTTCGAAACGACCCGACACTTCCACTCGACGCACTTCGCGATCACCGAGGCAAGGAACCCGGGATCGAGCACAAGAAAACTCCCGATGTTTTCGACGAGATCGCGATAAAATTTCGGATCGAAAGCGATTCCGTACTTCACGACCTCCCCGAATCCCGAGACGACTTCGCGCGGACCAAGCGTCCGTAAAAAATCGATGTCATTCACTACCAGAGAAGGCTGGTAAAAACTTCCGATGAGATTTTTTCCGGCCGCGTGATTGATCCCAGTTTTTCCGCCGATGGCGCTATCAACCTGCGCCAGGAGCGTCGTCGGCAAACCGACCCAGTCAATCCCCCGGAGGTACGTCGAGGCGACGAAACCGGCGGCGTCGCCGACGGATCCGCCTCCAAGGGCGAAGAGCGTCGAACCGCGGTTCGCTTTTCCGGCGAGAAGTTTACCGTAGAGCGGATATACGGCTTCGATACTTTTTAATCCTTCTCCGGCCGCGACCGGGATTTCGTGAACTTCCCAACCCGCCTTCGTGAGCGCAGCTCGCGTCGCTTCGCGCGCGTCGACGAGCTTTTCGTCCGCGATGAGAAATCCACGTTTCGAGGCCGCACTTTTCAGAAACGCGGGAAGGCGGCGAATCGCCCCCGGTCCGATTTGGATATCGTAAGCGCGATCTTTCAGACCCATTCGCACTTTCTTAAACGGATTCTTCTTCATGCGGTCTCCTGCAGAATGGCCTGGGCGATCCTTGCGGCGATTTCCTCAGGAGCGAGTCCATCGGTTTCGATACGGTGCCGAGCCTGCCGATAAATAGGTTCACGCGCAGCGAGGAGCTGCCGAATTTTAGCTTTCCGTTCGCCCTCGGCGAGTCCTGCGAGGAGCGGACGGGTATTCGCGGTGCCCGCGAGCCGATCGTCGAGCGATTCGGCATCCGCGCTGAGGAAGACGAGCCTGCCCGCGCCTTGGATCTTCCGGAGGGAACTCGGATCAAGAAGGGCGCCGCCACCGAGCGCGACGACGATTTTCGATTTCGTGCACGCGGAGTCGACGGCGTCGGCTTCGAGCGAACGAAACGCCGCTTCACCGTTTTCCGCAAAAATTTCCGTGATATTTTTACCGGCCTTCGCGATGACCGCCGCGTCCGTGTCGACAAAGCTCCATCCGAGAGCTTTCGCCAGCGCCGCACCGACGGTGGATTTTCCGACCCCCATGAATCCAGCGAGGAAGATCGGTCGCGCTTCCCGGATCTCGGCGCGCAGAAAAGCGGAAAGACGTTCCTTCGTGTGGAGAGCCGTCGCAGCGTCGTCCGAGGTCGGCAACCAGATCTCCCACGTGGCAAGGGCTTGATAGATCAGCATATCTAGGCCACCGATGGTGCGTAAACCCCGCGCCTTCGCAAGTTCCAGGAACAAAGTCACTTCTGGATCGTAGACGGAATCGAACGCGAGCGCGCCGGGCCGAAATGCGAGTTCCGCGAACCCTTCAAACGAATCCGCTGCTCCCGTGAAACCGCGCATCCCGACCGGGGTCGAGTTTACGACTAACGTGAAAGGGCCATTCGCCCCGCCGCCGGCGAGGCCAAACTTCGTCGCTGGAAAAACCGGCGCGAGCGCGGCGACCACCTTCCGCGCGCGATCGGCGTTACGATTCATGATCACGACTTCGGCGGCGCCCATCTTTCCGAGCGCGTACGCGACCGCGCGGGCCGCGCCGCCCGCGCCGTAAAGGAAAGCGGATTGACCGCGAATTGCCGCTCCGTTCGTTTCTAAAGTCCTTATGATTCCGTAGACGTCAGTGTTGTGGCCGACGAGCTTCCCTCCGCGCGCTTCGACGACGTTCGCCGCACCGATCGCCTTCGCTTCCGAAGAAAGCGAATCGAGTTCGCCGAGAATCGTCTCCTTATGCGGAATCGTCACGTTCAGCCCGATCCACTCGGGATTCTTCCGAAGGCTCCGGAGGAAATCGGGAAGCGCGGCCGTTTCGAGCGCGATCGCTTGATAGTGAAGATCCGCGACGCCACGTTCCCGTGCGAGAAAATCGAAAATCGCGGGAGAGCGGGAGTGCGAGATCGGCATTCCGATCACGGCGGCCTCTTTCACGCCCGCGTGAGCTCCGTGAGCGTATGATAAAATTCCGGATAGGAAATCGCGACGCATTCCGCGCCCTCGATAATCGTCTCGCCCGGAGCGAAAAGTCCGGCGATGCTGAATGCCATCGCGATTCGGTGGTCGTGAAAACTCGCGACCTTCGCACCCCGGAGTTTTTGGGGACCGACGATGCGGTACCCGTCCGGACGGACTTCGATCTCGGCGCCCATGGCGCGCAAATTCGTCGCGACGGCTTCGATCCGGTCGGTTTCCTTG
>JBBQMV010000089.1:0-8697 GCA_038329315.1 Bdellovibrionia bacterium
GCTTCCCTTTTGCGGGAGCGATCGTCATTTTCTTAGGGGAAGTCGGGGTCGTATTGCTAGCCATTCTTGGCTCCTTCTTTCGCGTGAAACGTCACGCTGTTTAAACGGAATGATTGGTCATACTGCTCCGAGGCTCGCTGCGCAAGAGCGATGACAAGGTGCAAGCCATAGCCGTAGATCCGCTCCCAGAGCCGGTCTACGTAGTTATGACGCATAGCGTTTAAAATCAAAGAACGGGCTCAGTCGTTATTTCGCCATGGAGCTTGGTTTGCCATTTGTCTCCGCCGGGACTCCGACCGCCGACCTCGAAAAAGGCGACGGTTTCTCGGCTCCGTCGAGCGAGCAAAATGGGCGCCCCCCCACCGGTTCGAGCGAACGGCATCCGAGCGCTTTCCGAATGCCCGGGTAGCGCAGAGCCGCCTCGATCCGATATTTCGTTGTGGGATGGAGTCCATCGTCTCCCGTCGGACCATATTTTAATTTTCGATAGGGACTTTTATCGCGCTCACAGAGGGGATGAAACTGATCCATAAAAGTCTGCCAAGGATCGGCCGGCGGATGCATTGGCGCCAGCTGACGCTCGAGGCCGACATATCCGATCGCATCGGCACAAAGCTCCTGAGCATGTTCTTGTACTGGAGAAGGCTTAGAGGAAAATAGGCGTTGAGCGGTATTGCTAGCGTCATATAAATCCTCAAATGTTTCGCCCCTCTCTAGATCGAGGGATTCGACCGCTCGCTTCGCCTGGAGTACTTCATTTAGGTCGACGGGATTCGCATTTTGTAACTCCTTCAGTCGAGCCTTCAAGGCCGGCCCGCCCTTCTGAAGCGCATAATTTCCGACGTCGCTGATGGAGGAGAATTCGCGGGAATAGTTTTCATCGACGCACTTGATGAAGGGCTGATACCGAGCGAGCATGACCGACTTTTTCGCCGGATCATCCGGAGCGTTTAAGACAGATCGTTCCACTCCGATCGAATGCCCCAGCTCATGCGAAACCACGAAAGTGAGGCCATCGAGAGAACCGGTACGGAGCAGCCCGAGCAGGTAGCCGGGGCAAATCCTAAATTTATTATCGATATCTTGATAATAGGCGTTCGCTTCTAAACCATCGACTCCGCAGGCCGTGTAGAAGGAATAGGAATTTCCTTCCTCTTTCGGGTCTTTAAATTTTCGGACGGTGACGATTTCTACCGATTGGAGGGTATTCCCGATAGTCGACGCTTCGATCCCTGAGTTGTTCCCCTGAAAACTCTTAAGGTCGGCCACTCCATCGGCGAGATTTTTTTGGGCCGCGGCGATACGCCGATTAAAATCTTCCTCCGTAATCCCGAGTTTCTTAAATTCCGCCATCACCAAATCCTGAGCTCGGTTCAGCACGAGCGAGTATAGCTTCATGCTCTCGTGCAAATCCTTTACCGACTTATTCTCTCCCGCGAGATCTTTCTTCTTTCGTGCAGCCGAACGGGCTTCCAACGCGCTTGATGTATTCGCTTCGATTCTTCCCAGAATATTCGACTGCTTCAGGTCCGCGTCGAGTTCGCTCGTGATTTTTTTTTGGAGATCTGCACGCGTGGGAACCAATCCATTTTTTATCGGAGCGTTACACACTGATTCATAGGGATGATCACAATAATCAGGTTGGTCCGCCTGAGCACTCAAGGCGAGTGCCGCCGACATCCAGAGTAAAATCATAAAAGCCACTTTCTTAACTCCGCTTCGATGCCCATGAGCGTGCCCATACTGACCTCGTCTGAGCCCACCGCGCTTTTACGTCGAAAACCTCGGTGGGACATATTCCAGCGTAGCTGATCGGATTTCTGTTTTCCGGCGGGCAAATCCTTTAACTGCTGCTTAAAACGAGCGAAAAGCCGTTCCGCCTCTTTCACAGCGATCGGTTTCGAAGCGGTAGTCTGGAGATCCTCGCTCCGAGACACTCGGCACTCGAGCGCCTTTTTTCCGATGCAGACTAATTCGATCCCGGAATGCGGCCGCTCGATATAAAAATGCTCATCTGCAGGCGCCGGTACGGAAAAAAGGAGAGAAAGGATTAGAAGTAAAAAGAACCTCATCCCTTTAATTTTGGCTGATCTGGGGAACGAGAACAACGCCTTTCGACTGCCAAATCGCTGGCGGCGCCTAACTACGAACTTCCGAGGCGAATTGAAACCGCTTGCTCCTCCTTCCTGCGCACGGTATTTCGCCAGCACGATGAAGAACACGATGAAGAAAATGATGACCCGACTCCCCCTAGCGGCCCTGTCGATTCCGTTCGCCCTCCTCTTCGCTTCGAACGGATTCGCGGCGACTCCCGGCGCGTATGCGATTCTGATCGGTGGGGGCTTCACGTTCAACTCGACCTACGTGTCCGACTATAACGGAATCAAGGACTTGAAGGCCGCACTCCTGAAGCGCGCCGTACCCGAATCCCAGATCCTGACCTACTTCGCCGAAGGCTGCCACGGCGACGGAAACGTCCGGATCGCCGCCGTTCTGAAGAAGCCATGTGGGTTCTTCACCGCCGAAGGTCACGACATCGACCAGTCGAACGCCCTTTCGAACGTGCTAGCCGGGTTCGCCCGGTTCTCGAGCGAGATCCCGTCGGGCGGCACGCTCGTCGTCGGCATCGCTACCCACGGGGAAAAGAATGGAGATCTCGATCTTCAAGAACACACTAAGCTAACGATTGCGAAACTTCGCTCCCTCATCGCGCCACTGGAAGCACGCGGAGTGCGGACGATCCTGATCTCTACGGCCTGTTACTCTGGAAATCTGCACAAACTCTCATCCACGAACACCTGCGCGTTCACGGCTTCCGACGATAAGCACCTGACCGCTGAGGTGATGGGCTCGAAGTCACTGATGTCAGAAATGGCGGATTCGTTTTCGAACGGCTCTGATTTCCTGACTGCATTCGAAGATGCGCGGGCCACCGAAGCCGCGAAAAAGATTTCGCTGAACTCTCACTACACGAACGGAATGGACGCGATGTCGGCGTCCCTCTTTAAGGGGCAGCCCGTGGAAATGAATACGGAGCGCCTCGAGACCTATCAAAAGAAAACGGGCTACGACCGTTTCGACACGCGCTTCCTCGACCTCTTCGCGCCACCGACTGCGTATTTCGACGCGATTCGATGCTCACAAACCACGTTCTAGACTTCAGCCGCCGTTCGTTCCAGTTTTGGTATTGATCGAAGGGAGTCCGGGAAATCCAAACGTCGTCGGAGTCTGCCAAGGCGTCGGCGTCGGCCTTTCTTCTCCACTTAACCCGCAAAACGGAGAATCCGGTGAAAGATTGAGCGGACGACATCCGAGCGCCTGCCGAATCGCTGGATTCCGGGCGGCCGCCTCGATTCGATACGCACCCGATGGGTGCATTCCGTCTTCATCGAGCGCGCCGTACTTCAAGCCGAGTATCGAATCGCCATCCGAAGGGCACTCACTGCGATATTGGCGCCGAAAGATACCCCAAGCGTCCTTAGGTCTTTGAGCGATTTCCGCCTCGACCTCGGCATTGCCGATCGCATCTGCGCAAAGTTCCAAAGCGTGCGTTTGAACCGCGTTCGCTTTAGGCGGAAAGAGCTGGTTCGCCACAGCCAGTGAGCTATCCATTTCATCCGCCGTTTCCGACACCGTTTCGATTGCTCGTTTCGCTCTCGCAATCGCCACCAAATCGCGCTGTTTCGCCTGCTCCAAACTGGCGACCGTCATTTTAAGCGCCTGAAGCCCCGGTCCTTGAATATAGGATTTTCGTTCTTTGATTGAAGTGAAATTTTTCGCGTAATATTTTTCCACGCAGTCGAGGAAAGGTCCATACCGTTTCAGCATCACGCGTTTGGCGCCGGCTCCGGAAACATACGCCCCCAAATAGGTCTTTTCGACACCCACCGAATGCCCTAGTTCGTGAGCCGCCAGGAACCCGAGCCCGTCGAGTGATCCATCCGCAAGAAGATCGAGAAGGTAACCTGGGCAAATCCGGAATCCATGATCGATACCCACGTAAAAGGCTTGGCTCGTTAGACCGTCAATCCCGCATTCGGAATAAAAGGTTTCCGCGTCCGGCTCGTTTTCTGGATTCAGAAGGGACCGAACGGTAACTATACGTGCAGTTCGAATCGTGTTTTCAATTTTTATCGGACCTACTCCGAGCGAAGTCCCTTGAAAACTCGAAACTTTTTCCACGTGGTTCGCGACGTTCGCGCGAATCTCCTCGAGCCGTTGGCTTAGATCTTTTTCCGTGATCCCGTATTCTTTAAATCGCGCCAGGATCAGATCCTGCGCGCGGTTGATCACGCGCCCATAGAGCCTAAAACCGGAATCCACTTTTGCTTGCGCGCGACTAATCACGGCTTTAGAAGGTTTCTTTTTTGAAGATGCCGCTTCGAGTTCGGCATTTCCATCCGTAATCGATTTGGAAATATTTCCCAACACGTTCGCATCTTTCATCTCTTTAGCGAGAGAGGCAGAAATTTCCGAGCGCAGCTGCTCTACGGTCTTTCGTCCTTTCCCATCGAGGGGAGAACTGCAAAGAGCCTTCACGACATCGTTACAGTATTCCGGCCCACTTGCGCCCGCATTCAAAGCTAATCCGAAAATGATCCACCAACAGATCATTGGATTAGTCTCTTCTTCAGGTCCGCTTCGATTCCGAGAAGCGGCGCCAGGCTTTGGCGATCGGAGCCCGCGATCGCCTGACGATCAAATCCTCGATAAGAAATATTCCAACGCAGCTTCGATTTCGCTTTTGGCGGCACGACAGGAATACTTTTTAGCCGGTTAGCGAAGCTTTCAAAAAGAGACTCCGCTTCCTTTTGAGGGATCACCTTCGAAGCGACCGCCTTTTCGTTAACACTTTCAGAAATTTGGCATTCCACCTCGGCTTCTCCGACGCAGATTAACTCGATCCCCGATTTCGGCCGGCTGAGATAAAAATGGGAATCCGCAAGTGCCGTGCCCGAAATTAGAAATAGAAGGAGCGCAAATCGACCCATCCCTTAAGTTTGAGGGATTCGTGAACGCACTACAATCGAGATCCGTCGTCAGTCCATTGGCGTCGCCTCGAGTTTGACTACGACGGTGAGACTTACTTCCGGTGGTCCATAAACCGATTCACGAGATCCTTCGCCTCGGATTCAGTGAAGGAGTCGGTCAGAAGGATATTCCCACCCACGATCTCCGCCTGGATGAGCGGCGCCGAAACCGTCATGTCGTCGATCACGATCTCCATCGGCTTCCCGCGGTTCGCTTTCGTAACTTCGGCGAATCGCTTCGCAGCCCCGGACCGCAGCTGAACATGAACGCCCCAACGGTCGCCCTCGTGGGTGACGTCCGCGGAACGAATATCGCGCGACTCGACAACGGCGACGTGCTTCAGACGAATTTCGATTTTCGGTGCGACATCGGATGCAGCGACCGACTTCTTGGCGGCGGCGAAAAGATCCCGGTATTTCTTGGACTTCTTTAACGTACGATAAACCGCTTCGCCGAGCTCTTTCCCCGCACGGACATCGGTCGGATGATGAACGCCGCCTAGAATCCGGTCGGTCGCGATCACTTCGGCGCGTTCTTGAAGCACCTTCGCGCGCTTTGGATAAAGCTCGGAAAGAATCTTCTCATAAAGCCGAGCGAGCGCGGCGTGTCCGCTCGGATAGGCGCCCGTGACTTCTTTCAGAACGCATGGCTCGAGGCCGGAAATATACGTAAACGGACGTGGACGCGGAAATTCTTTCTTCAGAAGTTGGATATAAAAATCCGTGTCGTTCCGAATCTGTGAAAAAAACTCCGCGAGCGGTTCGACTTCACTCGCACTCAGCGGGCCGTTTGGCGGTCCGAAGAATCCGCCGAGGCTCACGTACACTTCGGCATTCGCACGGGTGCAATCCTCGGCCGAGCGCTTCGCTTGGCGATCGCGGAGTTCCGCTTCGTCTTTCTTCTGGAGATCGCTGCCCGCGGCCGGCGGAAGGACGATGCCCTTCTTAAACTCGGGAAGGAGATCGTCCGCAATCAGCGACGGCTCCTTCGGTGCGGGATGAATCGCGACTGGCGCCGCCGGAGCCGCTTCGGGCGCCGGGTGGCTCGCGCATCCGGAAAGAACCAGAACCAGAGCCGCGACGATCTCCGTCGACATCTTCATTAGAATTTAACCTCGGTGGCGAGCGGAAGTTCGCGGCACCCTTCTTCGGCCGAACGGTACGCCGTCGTGATGAGCTGGATGCAGAGGTACGCTTCTTTCGCTTCCTTGCCGACGAAATCGTCCTTCTCGATACACTCTTCGAACTGGTCGAACATCGAGTTAAACCAGGAGACGTGCGAAGCATCCATCCAGTTCGACTGGATCACCCGCTTCTCGACATTCCATTTTACCGCGCCCTGGGCGACGTCCGGTCCACCGGTCGCTTCCATCACCGCGAGTTGGAGATCGTCGTCATCCACAGTGATCGCGCCGCGATCGCCCTGGACGGTGTAAATCACCTTCCGCACGCCGGCGGTCCAGGTGAGGTTCGCGTGCGCGATCCCGGTTGGGAACGTCAGCACGCAGGAGAAGTTATCTTCCGTGTCGTAGTTACCGAGCGTCGTCATCTTCGCCGTGACGGCCGTCGGATAGGCGCCTAACCAATCGAAAGTGAGATAGAAAGTGTGCGAGCCATGGTCCATCGCGATTCCGCCGCCGGAATATTTCTTCTCGCGGCGCCAGTTCGTCTTCCACTCGGTCACACCCTTCGCGTGCGTGTTCCGGTAGGTCGAAAGATTCAGCGAACGTACCTTCCCGATTTTTCCCGACGCGATGATCTCGCGGATCGTCTTCACCACCGGGGCGTGCTTGTAATTATGGCAAGGGAAGAGAACGCGCTTCGCGTCCGTCGCGTGCTTTAGAAGTCCGGCCGCTTCTTCGAGCGTCGTCGTCAGTGGCTTCTCACAGAGGACGTGGAGTCCGGCATCGAAGGCCGCGTGCGCGATCCGCGCGTGGTCGCAAGGTGGCGTCGAGATGTCGACGAAGTCGAGGTTTCCTTTTTCCTTCGCGAGCAGCGTCTCGTAATCGGAATAGACGCGAACGCCGGGCAGCACTCTCGCGGCTTCGACGCGACGACCTTCCGAGATGTCCGCGACGGCGACGATCTCGACATCCGCTCTTTGGAGATAAGCCGGAATGTGGCCCTTTCCGGAGATGAAACCATAGCCAATCACTGCCCCGCGGAGTTTCTTCATGAGATACGAATACTCCCAACGAATGCGCTTCGAAATGCCTTATTTTCGCTCTTTTCAGACACACGGGTAAATACAGAACTCTCGAGAATGCGGGCCTATAACTGATTATTTTAGTCAAAAAAAGCAACCTCATGCGGCGGGTGCGCCGAACAACTAGGCGCTTTTAATCCTGGGGGTTCGGTGTAGGGTCTTCCCATGCCTCAGGCCTACGATAAAACGACGATCCCGAGCCGGGTCGAATCACACTCCGCGACCGAAATGCTTCTCGCCTGGTCGAACGGCGCGAGCTTCGCCGTTCCGTACTTCGAGCTTCGCTTTTACTGCCCATGTGCGAATTGCGTCGATGAGCATACCGGCGTGCGGACGTTAAAGCGCGAGAACGTCGCGGCGGATGTCCGCCCGAAGGCGGTGAACGCAGTCGGGCGCTACGCGATCCAGATGACGTGGTCGGATAATCACTCGACGGGGATGTATCCGTTCGATCTGCTGTATTCGATCTGTCTCGAAAAAGGTTTGCCGCTCAGCTAAGCGTTCAGCCGCGCTTCCAGTAGGTCCTGGCGCTGCCACAGTGCCTGAAGTCCTTCGAGTACGATTCTATTATTCGCAGTTTGCTCCTCGAGAAGAAGTTCCATACGCGCGTTCGAACCCTCGAGGTTGTTGAATCTCGCGTCAATACTACTAAATCTCGAGTCAATACTATTAAATCTCGAGTCAATACCGCTAAATCTCGCGTCGATACTGCTGAATCTCGCTTCCATTTTGTTGAAGCCTTCGTCCATCCTCTCGATGAGCTCTCGCCGAACGAGTTTAAGCATCTTTCGAGTCGCTGGCTGGTCGTCCGACTTCGCAGATGAAAGTCGGACGGTTTTCGATTTCTTGCGATCCATGGACATGCTCCTGCTTCTAAATGATCGAGGTGTCTCAAGCAATAGAGCAAATGGCGTTCCAGATACTGGTGTGAGATCTGAAATGATTAGTTTTTTGGCTATGCCGTGGAGGGGAAGTAAACGCAGTGGTTAAATCCCGACCTAATCACTAGAAACACTCGCCGCGCGGCGAGTTCGATTTCTTCGCTTTTCAGAGGACACTCTGCTCGCGAAATCACGGCTCGGCTTATTTCTCGGATTTCGGAGAACTCGGTGTTTTCGGAAGCGCCGCCGTTGAAGGAGAATCCGTTTTTGGGGCAGCGGCTTTTTCGGAGGCTATGGGAGCGTTAGTCGCCGGCGAAGCCGCGGCTACAGCCGGAGCTGCCGCGTCCGGCGAAGCACTCGGCTTCGAAGATTTCTTATAGTCGGTCGTATACCAACCACTCCCCTTCAGCGCGAAGGACGACTTAGAAATCAGCTTCTTCAGCGATCCCTTCGCACCGCAATCTTCACAGTCCGTGAGTGGTCCGTCCGAGAATTTTTGGATGGCTTCCGAGGGCTTACCGCAGGCTTCGCAAAGGTATTCGTAAACCGGCATAAATACTCAGTGAGGTTTAGGTGTGGT
>JBBQMV010000090.1:0-8678 GCA_038329315.1 Bdellovibrionia bacterium
CAGGGCGACCAAGAATGCCTCTACACGAGCTATAAGGTCGTCGCGAAACCGTCGTTCGATACAGCAGTCGGCGCGGCACTCTGCGGATTCGGTGACGGCATCGGCCTCGGAAATCTACTGAAGGCGCTGTTGAATGTGAATTTGAAGAAGGGCCACGCGCGCACGAACTGGGCCGCCCGTCCGCTTCCGGCCCAGCTGATCGAATACGCGCACGCGGACGTGGAGTTCCTCGTTCAAGCTGCGGAAGAGCTTTTGAAAAAACTTGATGAAACGGGCCGCCGCGCATGGGCGCTCGAACTTTCCGCCAAGTGGGAAGATCCCGCGCTCTATTCGCCAGATCCAGAAGGTCTGACCACTAAGCTCGGAAAGAGCGGGCGAATGGACGCGCGTACGTTCGCGACGCTTCAAGAACTCATGCGGTGGCGCGAAGAACGCGTTCGCGTTTTAAATCTTCCGCGGCGCTGGGTCGCCGACGACCAAGTCCTGCTGGATCTCGCAAACGTAAAGCCGAAGGACCTCGCGCATCTTTCCGCGTTTCGCGGACTGAATAAGGGCGAGATGAAGGCGAGTGGGGAGAAGATCCTCGAGGCAATTCGCAAGGGTTCGGAAACCAAAGAGGGTAAGGGTCCCGAGACCGTTCGGATGGAACATCCGTCGGGCGACGAGAGTCAGACCCTCGACCTCATGAAAACTTACCTCGGCATTCTCGCCGATCGCGAACGGATCGCGATGAAGCACCTCCTCACCATGGGGCAGCTCCTGCCGCTCCTTCGCGATAAATGCGCGAGTCCTGCGGAATGGGTCGAGAAGAAATTACTCTCCGCCGAGGCCGCCCGCCTGGTCGGAGGCGAACTCCACGCCCTCCTTCAGGGGAAGCGGGCGCTTTCGATCGACGGCCGGAAAATTAAAATCGTATCGCTCTAGTGTGGGCGCCGAAAAATTCGTCGGCTCTAAATTTTAGAAGTTAGAGTGAAGGATTTCGATTTCGAGAGTGCGCGGAAAACATGACTTAAGAGCGCAGCTAAACGAAGTCCTGCGGCGCTCGGATAAACAAAGGACTTCGAAACAGGATTAGGAAACTAATCTTTGGACTGATGACCACGAACTAGCGTCGATATACTTTTGGGCACAAATGAAAAAGTCGAAAACACCCGTTCCATACCTGGGTATCTACGCTACCGGGCAGCGCCTAGAGATACGGCCGTACAAAATTTCCGATTTCAAAGCTTTGCAAAAGTCTCATTGCTCTCGCCTTTCAGCCGTAAATAAGTTCGATGAACCCATTCCGACTGCTGCGGAAGCAGATTACGAAAGTTTTAAAGGGCGCATCAGGCGCCATCGAGCCCATGGAAAAGACGGACGCCATTTCGTCTTTGCCGCTTTTGAGCGAAGAACAGGTAGTTACGTCGGGCAGATCGATTTCTATACCATCAACCAGGAACTTCGATGGGCCAACATTGGGTACCACTTCCAGAACCAATATTTTGGAAAGGGATATGCCTCGGAAGCCGGACGATTGGGACTCAAAATCGCGTTCGACCTTTTGAAATTCCATCGTGTTGAAGTAGGCACAGAGTTGGACAACAAAGCCTCGCAAAGAGTTGCAACGAAGATCGGATTAAGACCGGAAGGAGTTCGCAGGAAATTCTTCCCCGAAAACGGCGGAATCGATATGAGCTTTTATGCCAATAACGCATTCGATTGGAACGCGGAAATAAACCCCTGATCAAGCGATCCAAACGTGCGAGGTTAAGCAAAAAATTTCGACGCAGAGCTTCGCCGCTAGTGGGGTTAGGAATCGCGTTCGCTGGTCTTTGCTAAAATGCGCTTCACTGCCCGGGTAAATTTTGTTTCTGGCGGCCAGACTCAAACGACTAGCGAGGTGCGCCAAAACCCTCATTGCGAATCACGGGCGATCCTAATCTTATCCTGACAGGGTTTAAGGTTGATGACGCGACGCCTCTCCGCTTAGTTTGCGGTCGGCGAGTATCCTAGCCAAAAAGCGGTCCCCCAAACCGATCCGAAATGAGCCGTTTATGAGCACCGTCGCCCTCTCTTCTGGGAAACCCGTTCGCACTTCCGAGGGTAAACTCACCCAAGCTTTCCGTGGCCGCCGTGCCCGGAACTGGCTGGTCCTCGGTTTCACGTACTCGGCGATGTACATGGGCCGCTACAACCTCTCTTTCGCGAACAAAGCGCTGACGGATACCTTCGGATGGGACAAAACCCAAATCGGCGCGATTATTACCGCGGCACTTTCGATCTACGGTTTCTCCGCAATTTTTAACGGACCGATCGCCGACAAAATCGGCGGACGAAAGTCGATGCTGATCGGCGCTACAGGGACCGTCGTCTTCAACTTCCTTTTCGGCCTCGGCGCCTACCTGGGCTTCCTCGGCAAGGGTTCGTTCCTGATCGCGTACTTTGCGGTCACCTGGTCGCTCAACTCCTATTTCCAGTCCTACTCCGCGCTTTCGCTCATCAAAGTGAACGCGGCTTGGTTCCATATTCGCGAGCGTGGAGTTTTCTCCGCGATTTTCGGATCGATGATCCAGGGAGGACGCGCGCTGATCTTCTTCATTGGGCCACTCATCGTCGTCCATTATCCGTGGCAGTTCGTGTTCTTCGTTCCATCCGTGCTCGTCGCGATTATGGGGTTCCTCACCTACAAACTCGTGCAAGACTCTCCGGAGACTTCCGGATTCGAAGAGTACGACGTCCAGGACGCCTCCTCCGGTGACCAAGGAAAAGGCGGACTGAAGTACGTCTTGAAAAAGGTCGTCGGGAATCCCGTCGCTCTGACGATCGCTGGGGCCGAGTTTTGTACCGGCTTCGTTCGCCACGGCTTCGAACAGTGGTTCCCGCGCTACATGCTCGAGTACCAAAAGCTTCCACTCGACTCGGCGATCTTCGCTAAGGGTGCGGGTGCGGTCGTGGTCGCAGGCATTGCCGGCGCTTTCACGGCCGGAACGCTCTCGGATTATCTCTTCAAGGGACGCCGCCCGCCGATGGCCTTCGTCGGTTACTTTCTGATTATGTGCTCGCTCTTCGTCATTTATAAGGCGCCGTCGATCGACCTCGTCATCGTCGCGTTCGTCGTGAACTCGTTTGCGATCTCGATCGTTCACTCGATGCTTTCGGGAACGGCATCGATGGACTTCGGTGGCAAGAAAGCCGCCGCTACTGCGGCCGGACTCTTCGACGGAATGCAATACGTCGGCGGTTCGTTCGTCGGTCTCGGAATGGGCTGGATGCTCGAGAAGTTTGGCTGGTCGTCGTGGGGCCTCTCCATGATCGGCTTCGCAGTCATTGGCGGGGGCTTGATGCTCGCGCTTTGGAATGCGCGACCGAACGTCGCGGGCAGCGGCGGGCACTAAGCCCGGCGGCTACGGCTTTTCGGCGTCATGGACGATCTTTAAGAGGAAGTCTCGGATGCGCGGGATTTTATTGAAGGACGGATGAGCCGCGACTTCTTCGCGGATCCACTTTTCTCCGCGGCTCGCGAGGTAAGAGAAGAAGCTGTATTTCGGAATGCGTCCCAGCCACGCAGCAAAAAAAATCGCAGGTAGAGTCATATGGAGAACGGCCGCGACGAGGATAACCGGCTGCTGGGGGAGCGGGCCGAGTGCGGAAAGAAGTACGGCCCAAAATCCATAGTGCTCAATCCAAACCTCGGTTTTCTGCCAAGTCGTGGAGTGGAGAAATTCCGGTCCAGCGATCCACGCGATGAACGGCTCGCCATAAGTACGGTTCGTGATCGCGAGCGCGACCGCTCCGAGTGCCGACGCGGTCGTGACCGAAAATGCGTTCAGGAACCAGCGACGGGGTCGCATGAGCGTCGTCGTCATGATCATCCCTTCGGTCGGAAGGAAAACGACGAAGAGGTCGATCGCAGCGAGAAAACAAATAAGGGGCAGGAACCAGGGCTTACTGGCGTACTTACGAAGTCGCTTGATGAACCGTTTCAAGTGTTAGACCGCGGTTCCAGTTTCTGGGTCACGCGGCTAAGCCGCGGTTCCATGACACTTTTTGAATTTTTTTCCGCTGCCGCAGGAACACGGATCGTTCCGACCGATCTTCGGCTCTTCGCGGATGTACGGTCCGGTCCGAAGCGGCATCGCATCGAGGAACATCCAGTTACCGTTTTCTTTTTCAAATGTGCTCTTTTCGTAATGGTCCTGATCTTTTCCTTCGAACGCATACTTGGCGTGGAAGACGATCGTTCCGGTCGAGTCTTTTGCTTCGCCAGCCTCCTTCTGGAGGACGTCGAGGCCGTTCCAGGTCGACCCCTTCGACCAATTTTCGATTTCTTCACGATTCACATCGTGCTTCGTCGAGGAGTGATGGGTCGCGAGAATGAAGTCGATGTTCCCGGTTACGAAAGAGGTGTATCGCGCGCGGAGGAGCTCTTCGGCGGTCTGGGCCTTCGCCTTACCGGTTTGGATCGGCTGGCAGCAGTTTCCGTAGGTTTTTCCGGACGTACAAGGGCAGTTCTGACTCGCGGTAATCGTCGACATCGGTATTCTCCAGTCGAAGTAGTTTAGCGGCTCGGACCCCCCACCGAAAGGGGTTTTCGCGCGGGGAATTTCATGGGATTCATCGAGTATGGCAGCCGGCGATTTCACCGATGAAGCACAATACCGAAGCGTCATGAAAAGTACGCTGGATCGCGTCGAGCGCGCTTTTAACGACGTCGATCCGGACGTGGCGGAGTGCCTGGTCCAGTTCGGGGCGCTTTCGATCATTTTTCCGAACGGTCAGAAGCTGATCCTGAGTTCTCAGCCGTCCATCCAGCAGCTCTGGATGGCGGTCGCGTCGAAGGGAATTGCCTACCATTTTAATTTTGATCGCCCGAGCGGTGAGTGGTTGGACGATAAAGGAATGGGGATTGAGCCGCTCGCTTTCCTCGTAAAATTTCTGAAAGAATCGGTCGGTCTCGACCTGAGGTTTTAAATGGCTAAAGTCACGATTTATACGATGGATCACTGCCCTTATTGCGAACGTGCAAAGAGCTTGTTCAAGCAAAGAGGCGTCGACTACGCCGAAGTTCGTGTGCCGATGGACGACGATGCCCAGTGGGACGCGCTCGAGAAGAAGACCGGCATGAAGACCATGCCCCAAATCCTTCATGGCGAAAAACTCATCGGCGGGTTTAATGACCTGGCCGAGATCGATGCGAAGGACCAACTCGCCAGCCTGAAATGAGGCACCGGTAGGGAAGGGTGTAAACCTCGCGGCGAAGCTCAAGCGGCTCGGGCTGTGGCGGGGGAGTCGCGACGCATGGCGTCTTTAACGGAATCGAAATTCTTCGGAAAACACCTTTGCAGAACCTGAGGGTTTAAGTTAGGAAATAAGCGTCCAATCGTTTTGGCGAGGTGTTCCCATCGTCTAGAGGCCTAGGACACTCCCCTTTCACGGGAGTAACCCGGGTTCGAATCCCGGTGGGAACGCCAATTAAAAAGGGCTCAGCACGAAAGTGTTGAGCCCTTTTTAATTGGCGTTCCTTTCGAAGCCGAGCAGCCGCTGGCAACGCGTCTTGAAGCTGATGGGCGACCACTCTTTCAAGAGTTCCAGAAATGATGGTGGGAGACCAAAACCTCGGCGTTGAAGCCCCGTGTCCACGAGGATCAGTTCGTCCCCTTCAACGACGAAATTTCCGGAATTCACGTCGATGAGCATTCCGCTCTGTGCGTAGAGATTCCGAACCGCCAGATACGTCTTCTCGCCATTTTTAAGTAAATTTTCATTGAAACGGTTCTGCTGAAAAACTTTCTCCAACGTCGGAGCGTCCTTGAACTCTGTAATCATGAAGCTCCCGTCGGGTGCGACTGCATAAAGTTCGGCCGTTTTTAGGGCGGAATGCTTTTGGAGCCATTCGTTCACGACGGCTGAACGAAGAATATCATCGCGAAAAGCGGGACCATCCCGAGGAATTTTGAGGACCGCTGGGCGTCCTTTCCACTGGATCAGGTAGGCATTCGAGTTGAAGCCGTTTCCGAGGTAGCGCTGGATCGGAATCGATTCGCCTCCGATTTCGAATGAAACGAGATCACGGATGGCGAGCCGAGACCGGCGATAGGTTTGGATAAGGTCCTTCGCATTGAGCGGCGCTAGAACTTTTTTATAAACGAATCGCTTCAGCCGCTCGCTCATCGAAATGTGATTTGCCCCAGGGTAGCCGAGGTAGATTCCTGAATGGACGATCTCGGAAAAAACATTGGAGGATATCATCGACCGGAGTTCCACGGGTATTTCGGGGGCAGTCTCGAAATAAATTTCCGGATGGTCCGCGAACCAATTGCGTACCTGCGAGGAGCTTCCGGCGGCCACGGTGGGAAGTCTTTCGACCCGTTTCGCGGGTAGATAGGTGGCACCTCCGAGTATTTTTTCATTACGCTGAAATACGACATAACGATCCGGTTGGTAGAGCGTTCGCAGCTTGATTTGATTGAAAGTGTTCGCTGCGGCATCCTCGCCGAGCAAAATGTCTATTTTCGCGTCACTAGTGAGAGATCGCAAGATGTGCGACCAGTCGCTATTCGCCGCGTCTTCGTAAATCGCCCTCAGATCTCCATCGGAAGCATAGAGGATGTTTGGATTTTCATGAAATTCCAGATCGATCAGGCGCATTCGGACTCCGAAGGCGGTTGGATCCTTTCCTCCGCCAACGACGGAGGGGCAGAGAACGACCCGATCAATCCCACCATCTTTTAGCGCGGCTTCAATGACTGCGCGATGCCCCAGGGTAAGGGGGTCAAACGTGCCAAAATAAAGACCAACGCGATTCGCACCACGCAGGGATTCTCGCGTGAGGGGTGCACCTATCGCGCCGTTTAGGCAAAGAAACAATCCGATGAAAATGAAAACGATTTTCGCTCGCAACGCTCCGGTGCTCCTCACTCAAGAGTACCGTAAGTCTACCAGCTGGCCTACCCCCGGCAAAAAGATCCAGGTAATAACCGAACCGGCGTGAAGTCCCGCGTTCATCCAGAGAAGGTCGAAAAAAGTCACCTCCGCCAGATACTGATTCACCGAGTAGTCCAGTTTCGTTCCGGTCAGCCCGAACCCGTCGTGGAGATAGGTCGCCGCATATTAATGCGAAATTGCTGGTGAAGGCATCGTCTCCGGATTCCGTGGAGCGGACCCGGCATCGTTCAAGTGCTTCATCGGTTTTTTTGACTTCTTCGGCTTGTTCGGGTGATCCCCCGGATTACCCGTTGCCGGAGTCATATCGGTGCCGGTTGCCGTACTTCCCGGCACGGTATCGGCGGCGAAGGCGAAGGCGAAGGCGAAAGCGGACGTCAGAGCGAGGGCGGTTGCGAAGTAGGCGGCTTTCATTTCATTCTCCAAAGATGAATCGATGATTTATGGGTTTTTGGAGTGCAAACCGTAGGCCGTGCTTATTTTGGGGCAGGATAGCCGTATCGACGGCGCGTCCGGGGTGTTAGGGTAGGGGTATGACCCTCTGTTTTTTCTGCAAGCGTGAACACTCGATCGGGCAATGCGAAATCTGCAAGCGTCACGTTTGCATCCAGTGTGAGCGGAATCACAACTGCTACAAGCGGGACTAAGATGACCAAGCCTGCGATCCCCGAAGCCCCTGCGAATTCTTTTCGCATCACGCTCGAAGTGACGTCGACGAAGCCGCGCATCGACGGCATTCTCCTCGAAGCGCTGCGGGGCCAAGACCGGAATCTTCAGCTTCGCGAAATCTCGCGAACGGCTTTTAAAGAGCTCTTCAAAAAGAAAAAGATTTTGATTAAAGGCCAGCCCGCCGTTCCGTCGTCTTCGCTGGCGAGCGGACTTACTCACGTCGACATCCTCGGCTACACCTAAGATCGCGCCGGGTCTGGCATCCGAAATGCAATCCTTACCGGGTACGACCCAGGAAAGGACAATTTCATATGGCCATTCAATTCCCGAAGCTTCCGTTCGCGCTCGATGCGCTCGAACCTTATATTTCCAAAAAGACTCTTCAGTTTCACTACGGCAAGCACCACAAGGCCTATGTCGAAAATTTGAATCAGCTCATCGCGGGAACTTCATACGATAAGTACGATCTCGACGAGATCATGGAAGCGTCTCACGGAAAGAAACCGAAAATTTTCAACAACGCCGCCCAGGCGTGGAACCATACTTTTTATTGGAACGGATTAGCGAAGCCCGGCAAGGGCCTCGCGAAGCCCTCGAAGGAATTCGAAGCTGCGCTGAAGAAAAAATTCGGCTCGCTGAAGGAGTTCCAGGAAAAGTTCACCGAGGAAGGAAAGGCCCTATTCGGATCCGGATGGGTTTGGCTTGTGAAAGATAAGCGCGGCGCTCTCCAAATTCGTCCGCTCAGCGACGCCGAAAATCCAATGATCGACGGTGAAGTACCGCTCCTGACGTGCGACGTCTGGGAACACGCGTATTATCTCGACTACCAAAACGAGCGGCCGAAGTACTTGAAGAACTTCTGGTCGACCGTAAACTGGGATTTCGTCGAGAATGCCCTGGACCTTAAGCCGGGACGAACGCGTGATCTTAAACCGCTCTTCGACAGTCGACTTGACGGGCACGCGAAGCCGCGTCCCGCACCGGAAGCCGGTGTTCAGATCTAGAGTTTTTCAAGGATCGACTGGATATTCTGCGCACGCTTCCCGTATAAGCTCGGCATATGAATTCGACGTTCCGGAAAGACC
>JBBQMV010000091.1:0-8620 GCA_038329315.1 Bdellovibrionia bacterium
TAAAAGCGAAGCGGCGGCCTCCGTCGCGCGAAGTGGATCATTTCGTTCATCGATCGCGTCGTTGATCATCATGAAGTCCGCGCCCGTCGTCTTCATAAACTGCCAAATTCCGCTGGCCCCGACCTTCGAACGCGCCCGCGTATTAAAACTCGATTCGACAAACGGCAGACGAGTGAGTTCGAACGGCATCCCGCGTTTAATAAAGATCTCTTCCATGAACGGGAGATACTCACCGGATAGATGGTAGCCATCGAGGAACTGATCCATCTGGCCCAGCTGAAAGCGCATCCGTTTATAATGAGCGGCATTCAGAAACTTACTCGGATCGTCGATCGATTTAAAAAGATCAGCGATCCGTTTCGATTCCGCATCTTTCCCAACTCCTCCATCCTGGTGAAGCTGGAGCAGGATCTTTTTAATGCGGTCCTTTTCGTGTTTTACGAACGTCTGACGGCGCATTTTAATTTTCGTGAAATCGTACTCACCGTAAATGAGCGCCGGGTATTTCGCGTCGTGAATCATTCCCTGATGGGAGTTCAGCTTCCCATACACCTTAATCCAGAAATCGACGCTCTCCCGAAGGATGCCCGCGTGAGGCAGACTAAACGCTGGCTGAAGATCGCGAGGCGCCGCACGAACGGGCGCCGGCGCGACGGCGAAAATCATCGCGAGAGATACGCTGAAAATGCGGAAAGTTTCGAAAACAGTTTTCATCGCGAGAAGTTTTTATTCTAGTTCTTTATTCTAGGCGCTTCCCACGCTTTTCGGTAGCTTTCGTTTAAGGTGAAACCATGAAGCGCGTCCTCATCGAAAAACTTCCCGACGCCGACCGGCCGGTCGCCTTACCCGAGGACGAAGCGCACCATTTAGTCCAGGTGCTGCGGATTCGGAACGGCGAGCGAATCGAAGCACTCGACGGAAAGGGTGCGAAAATGGAGGTCGAAGTCGAACTCCTCGGTAAAGGAAAGGCCCAGATCCACGCACGTGGTGAAGCCATTCGCGATCCACGCTTGAACGCTTTGCCAGTAATTTTGGAAATGGCCGTACTGAAGGGCGACGCCATGGAATGGACGGTCGAAAAGGCCGTGGAACTCGGTGTAAAAACTTTTATCCCTGTTCTCTCTGCACACGCCGTCGTCCAGGTCGATCGAAAGGGCCCGCAGTATTACCGGGAACGGTGGCAAAAAATCGCCGACCAAGCGCTGAAACAGTGCGGGCGCCTCGAACGTATGGATGTTCGCGAACCGATCGAGCTCACCTCGCTTCTGATTGAAAAACGGGCACTCCGTCTGTGGGCCGACGAAGGATCGCGCGCGGACTCGCCACACTTATTCGAAGCCCTCGCGAAAACCGAAGCGAAGGAACGGCTGAAGGGCGTCGCGATTCTGATCGGTCCCGAAGGTGGGTGGAGCGACTCCGAACGAGAACTGATGTCGCGCTCGGAGTGCCGGTCGACGAGTCTCGGGCCTTGGGTCTATCGCGCGGAAACCGCAGCACTTTTTGCTACTAGCCTGGTCGCAGCCTCTATGCGATAACCGGATCAAATGAATCGGGATACTGGGGACGAAAAAGAAAAACCCGTGCGTTTTCAAACGCTGACCGATGGCTTGGGTTTTCACCCCTTCGCCGACGGACTGCCCTACGCGCCTGCCGGAAAAGCCGGTGGTCCCGCCACTCCTTCGACCGGGACCGGTGCCGTCGCGGCCGGTCGACCCCAGTTCGTTTATCCTTCGCCGGCCGTAACCGCCGCCGCGAAAACCGCGTCGCGAGCGACGCTACCGAATCTGCCCACGCTCGGAAGCTCGGTCGACGAAACCGTCGACCGGATCCGCCGGGAACTTGAAACGATTCAGCAAGACCGCATCGATCTCGCCCATAAAAACGCCGCGCAAGTTCAGTCCCTTCAAGCCGGAACCCGCCATTCTCACCGCATCGGTTATTCGATCGAACGCGCTTTCGCCTATTTTCTCGATTCCGCGTTTAATCTAAGTATCTGCGCCTCGATTCTTTCGACGGCCCTGCTTTCCACCGATCTCGATAATCTAAAAGATCTGACGCCGGCCGCGATGATCACCATCGGGTTTTTTCTTTTCGCCTGTAACTGGGCGCTCCTCACCGCCCAAGAAGTCGCGTTCGGTACGACGATCGGAAAACGCATTTTCGGTCTACGTCTGAATGGAAACGGATTCGAGTGCTTCACGCGCTCCCTCTTCTTCGTTCCGAGTCTGCTTTTCGGCGGTCTCGGAATTCTGATGGCGATTTTCGATCCGCGGAAACGTTGCTGGCATGACCGCATGACAAAACTCCAACCGGAACATTGGGGATGACGCCTCGGGATCCCCTCACAAAGATTAAGAAGCCGGAAGCGCTCAAACGTCTTCTCGCGAAAGGACGCGGCCCGAAACGGAAAGTCGTCTTCACGAATGGCGTTTTCGATCTCATTCATCGCGGACACGTCACCTATCTCAACCAAGCCCGGAAGCTCGGAACCCTTCTCATCGTCGCGCTGAATGAGGATGACACCGTAATGAGACTAAAGGGACCGACGCGTCCTCTGAATCGCGTCGCTGATCGCATGATCACGATCGCTGGTCTCGAATGCGTCGACTACGTCACCTGCTTCGGCGAAGATACTCCGCTCGAAATTATTCGCCTCCTTCGGCCAAATATTCTCGTGAAGGGCGGAGATTACTCCCCCGCAGCTCCGCTCGGTTCTCCGAAGTATATCGTCGGCGCCGACGACGTCATGTCGTGGGGCGGAAGCGTAAGAGCCCTCCCCTTCGTCGAAGGCTACTCCACGACGAAGACCATCGAGCAGTTCCGCAAGCCACGCTGACCTAAAGGCGCCAATCATCTGACGCCCGCGGCAGAACCTGCCTCTTTGATCTGCATCATTTCGTGAAATAATAATGGAATGGCGACGAGTAGTTCGATCACCAGAAGCGGCCAAGCCGACGATCAGCGGTATCAGCAGTTCGTCGAACAGCAAAAAAATGAGCACCAGCAGAAAATGCAGGAGCTTCAGGATAAGCACGCCGAAGAAATACAGGCGCTTGCCGACCGTTATAAAAAAGAAAAATCCGAGATGGCGAAGTCGTTCAACGTCTCGATTTCTGAAGAGAGCAAACATCAGTCGGAGGCGCTCGAACGTCTTCGCGCTACGAACTCTACCGAGTACGACGCCGAGAAAAAACGGCGCGACGTCGAGTTTGAAAAGTTATCCGCGCGTGAAACCACGCGCGTCGAGAACTACTCGAAGAAACAGGAAGAAAATATCGGACGCCTTCACGCCCGCTATCAAGCGGCGCAAGACGAGATCAAACGCCAAAACGGCGATACTTAATTCGTACTTCTTAGCGAGCCCGACCGCAAATAATGCGGTCGAAGATCTTCAGCGAAGCGAGAGAAAAGCCGAACACGAGAAGCACGAAGAACGCCGGGCCGTTTGGCAGCTCGAGTTCGCGGACGTTC
Organism: Bdellovibrionia bacterium; assembly: GCA_038329315.1. Classification (GTDB taxonomy): domain Bacteria; phylum Bdellovibrionota; class UBA1018; order UBA1018; family UBA1018; genus JACMQW01. Next base: position 3,472 of record JBBQMV010000091.1, read on the forward strand.
AAGATCGCGCGCACGAAAAGGTTATTGATGAAGACCCAGCTGAAGGTACCCCACATAAAGCCGGCGCCGAGAAGGGCGTCCGTCCGGTTCGACTTCACAAAGTGGGAGTAAACCATTACGAGAACCGCGCAGATTACCGAATGGACGATGGTCCCGATGACCACTGCGCTCGTCATTCCGTAGGTCAGAGCGTCGCGACCGAGAATGATCGTCGCTGGAATTTTAAACGGGTACCAAAACTCGTATCCGCCCGCCTTCGCGAGGAATCCGGCGAACGTCCAGGCGACCAGTCCGGCGAAAACTCCGGCCATCGCGCCGGCAATCGTCCTGGGCAGATCAAAAATCAGCCAACTGGCAACGAGGTTGATATCGCCCTCTTCAAATGGACCGACCGAACCGGGATTAGTAACTGGAGTGTTAGTGCTCATGTGTTTCCCGATCATAAACTGGCCTGGATTCGAAGAGAAGAGGGGAGTCGACTCCCTTTGAAATTAACGCGGCGCAGGAACTAGCTAAAACTTTTAGGCTTTCGTACACTGGAGTCCATGCCGCTCATTGATTTTCAAACTCTGATTCTTCCGGAGACGATTTCGGGGGCTATTCCCGATTCTGCCCGCAAATGGGGAAAGTTCTGGGCGAAGCCGATTTCACGCGCCCTTCACGAAGCCCAGCCCTGGATTCGTTTTCTCCCCTCGATCGGGCGATCGATCGTCGAAGAACTTAGCTCGATCGCGCCGCTCGCTCACACCCTTTTCGAATCTTCCCTCGACGACCTTCGCGAATCCGCAGAAAAGTATCACGTCGATCGCTGCGTGATTCTTTCCGATCCGAGCAGCGTTCCGAATTCTCGCCTTCTTGAGATCGCGGAGCGCGACTCGATGTTTATCCCCGCGATCCGCATTCCGAAAATGACCTCTAATTTCTCCGAAAAAATCGAAACTGATATCGCGGACGCCCACGCCCGTGGAGCGCGTATCCTCCAGGTTCATCCCGCCTCTGATGGAGTCGATCCGAATTCTGATTTCTACCACGAGCAAATTGAGGCTGTGTCGAAGCGCGGCTGGATCGTACTCATCCAAACCGGTGCACCGAAGGTTCACCTCGTTTACCGGCGTCCCGAATTTTCGGAAATCGGAAGGTTTGAAAACTGGTTCAAAACCTGGCCGAAAACTCCGTTCATCGTCGCCCGAATGGGTTTCAACGACCCGGAACGGGCGATGGATCTCGCGGAAACTTACGAGAACGTATTTTTAGAAACATCTTGGCAGCCCCTCGAAACGATTGCCGAAGCGGTAAGGCGAGTAGGGGCATCTCGGGTCGTCTTCGGATCGGACTGGCCGATTCTTGGGAATAACCAGCGTGTCGGTCTTCATCGAATTCGAGATGCCGTGCGCGCCCAAATGTTTTCACAAGAAGACGCGGAAAAAATTCTCGGCGGAAATGCCGAGGCGTTACTCGCCGCCGCGAACGAAAAAAAATAGGAGACCTCGATGCCGACCTATCGCCTCGACCGAATTCGCGCTCCCAACCTCCGGATTTTACCGCGCGACCATACCATTTTCTTTCTCCCCGTCGGCCCGATCGAAGACCACGGAGACGCCCTACCGGTCTCGCTTGATCTCATCGAGGCGGGATCACTAGCCGAACGGACGGCTAAAGTCCTCGAAGCGGACGGCTGGCATTGCGTCCTCGTACCTCCGGCCGCCCTCGGGGTCGACGCGAATACGGCTGCGCTCGGAATTCGAGTGCGCGCTCACGTGCTTCGCGACTACCTCGTCGATTTTTGCGAATCCCTCGCCAGTCAAGGCTTCCGTTATTTCGTCGCCGTATCCGGAAATCCCGGACCTCGCCAACTTACCGTAATCGAAGAGGCGGGGAAATTTCTTCGTAAGCGCCATTACCACTTCCGAATCTTTCCGAATGCGCGCGCACCGATGCTGGTCTCCGCAAACTCCGTTCTCCTCGACGAGGCGGAAAAATCACTTTCCTCTCTTTTCATGAATCCGAAAGAACACGGTGGCGAACGAGACGCCGGTGTCGCGCTCGCGTGTGCTCCCGAACTCGTCGATGAAAAACTTCTCCGCGCCCAGCCACCGATCGAAGTGCTCACTCACGGTTTCGAACGCTGGAAAGACGGACGTGCCGGAAAAATTTCAGGTTACTGGGGAAATCCGGCCCGTGGAAACGCCGAGAGTGGGGCAGCGCTCCTCGACGAAAAGGCGAAAACCCTCGCGACGAAATTCAAGGCGGCGGTCGAGGGCGGAAAACCTCATGTTCTCTTCAAATCCTGGTACTCGCTCGTTCCGACGAACCAGAGTCTTTTTAAGATTTGGATCCTCGTGATCATCCTCGCGACGGTGCTCGGAGGGTGGACACTCATTTCGCTTCAGGCGTTTTTGAAGGGCGCCGACTTTAACTAGTTCGTGAGATCGAATGGACCTTCAAATCAAATTCACTAGGTAAGGGTCGGGCACCCATCCTAACCGCCTCTTTGAGTTTAAAACCCCACTAGCGGCGAAGCGTCGCGTTGGAAGTCTCGGGCTTTCCACTTTGTCGTCACTTTGAAACTGGGGGATTTTGACTGGCCGCCCGAAGTGGAATCCGAATTTCGGTCGGGCGGTTACCTTAAAATTTCAAACGCGCGCACAACCCTTGGAAACCTAGTCCTTCAGTTTTAACATTTCAGTCAGTGCGTTCTCTGCTTTCTGATTTCCAATATGTTGTTCGAGGACTTCTACCGCTTCATTTACTGCCTTAATGCTTGTTTCGCATTGGGTATCAAAAACAGCGTTGGTAAAGTTTTTATCAGCACTTGCCAATAGCGCCAGAACTGATTGTCTTAGTTTTACATTACTTGCGCCATCCAAAGAATTGTAAGCGTCATACCTAAATTCAGCAGCTAGGCTTGCTGCCCTCGACTCTTGACTCGCAAGTTGATTACACTGTTCACCTGAAAAAGCCGAAGCGGATCCAAATGCTAACAATACAATGAATAACTTTTTCATACTTTTTCCTCTCAGCTTTTGCTGATGAATTTAATAATTACTACTCAAAGCCGACCCGCGAACTCTGTGCCTCGAACCCTATTTACGATCGAGAAGGAACGTATTGTTATCGTCGTCGTCACCGAAGAGGACTTCACGGCGGACCATTCCGTCTTTTTCCGGAGCCGTGAACTGAACGGCTTGGCCAATCGGAATCGTGATTGAAATGCCGCGACCCTTGCTACGACCGTTTACATACACGGTGCCCGTCGACGCGTCGAAATTACACTCGAGCTTACGCGGGCCGCTCGCCTTGCAGATTGCGCTCGAAGTACCCGGGTAGCGCTCGTCGGTCGCCATATCCCGCAGCGTCCCTTTCCAGGTCGCGGTAATCAGACCCCGGGTATTTTTCAGGGTGAAATCCGTCTTCGCGAGGTGTTGGTAAGGGTTGGTCTCTTTCAAATAAATATCGCTGTAGGTTCGGCCGAAAGTAATCGCTTCGCCCTTAACCGGTACGATCCGTGGGCCGGGCGAACCGAAGCTCATGCCAGCCGCACTGGAAACGACGGCGAGGAAGGCGATCGAACGGGTAGACAGCGTGCGGAACATAGGGGGAACCTCCGGGACAATTCATGGGAACGGAGGGAGTTTTACAAAACTTGACTGAATTAGTCAAGTACGTGTGAAACTTTTAATTATCCTTATTAAATCAAGTAGTTGTCTTGGCCTGTTTGAAATAGATTTCCCGGTGAATCGATTCTTTATCGACTCCCCGTTCGGTCAAGATCGCGCGAACCTCGTCGATCATCTGTCCAGCGCCGCACAGGTAGTACTCCGTCTCGGTCCAGGGAAAGTCCGAACCCAGGGTTTTCAGGTAGTCGGTGACCCGACCACGGTACCCGTTCCAGGCGCCCTTCGGCTGGGAAACGCAGGCGATCCACTTCCCGTGCTTCTCGATTTCTGCCTCGTAAAGCACTTCGCCTTCATCTCGGATACCGAGCAAGCAAAGCGCGCTTTTCGGCGGGCTCGCGAGATACTCCGCCGAAAGCATCATCGAGCGGAACGGGGCGATCCCCGTACCCGTAGAGATGAAACACGCGTGCTTCGTCGTTGGCGTCTTATAGGTAAAGTCGCCATACGGAGCATAACCGCGAAAAGTTTCGCCTTTTTTAAGCTGATTTAAGTAGTTCGATCCCGGACCGTTATCGACGATCTTTACACAAAGCTCGACGGGACGTCCTTCCGGATGTGAGGCGATCGAGTACGCACGCCGCAAATCGCGACCATTTGGACCCGCGCCCGGAACGACGACGCTAATGTACTGGCCGGCGCGAAAATGAAAGGGTTCCGTCGGCGCAGGCTTCGCAGGATCGGCCGAAGGAATCGGAACCCCTTCGAAGGCCAACTCGTAAACGGTCGGCGTAATCATACGATGACTAAGAACGGTGCAAAGGTACTGTGTGACGGCTGCCATAGGAGCCGTCACCCTAGCGGAATTTATTTACGGAGTCACGGTGATCTTAAACGCCCCGCCGGCCGGACTCTTCAAATTTCCGGCCCCCGATGCACGTACCCGCCACCAATAATCGCGCGGTTTGAGATTCCGGAAGATCAGGAAGTTATCCTGGGTCTTTACCTTTACCGTTTTAATGATGTTCGTAAACTGCGCGTCGAGCGCGATTTCGTACTCGTATCCCTGGGTAAAGGTCGTCCGAGCCCAAGAGAAGAGGATCCCTTTTTGGCGAACGACTTCGGGATCCGCGAGTGAGACCGCTTCCCCATCTTTCGGGTTCGTTTGGGCAGGCGACTGGAAGCTGAACAAGAAGCTCTGCTTCTTCGATGTAGCCGAGTACCCGTTCGGGAAATCCGCGCGGACTTGGTAAGTAAGCGCATCGGTCGGCATCGTTCCTTTCGTAAGCGGGAAGCTAACGGCAGAAACCGTCTCGTCGACTGACTTCACCCCGGCGCTATTTTGAACGATGACATGGTACTTATCGACACCTTCGATCGCCTTCCAATGGAGAACGACGTCGAAATCTTGGAGTCGTTTTCCGGTAAATTTGTTCGAGTCGATCGGCTCGCCACCGACCGTCGGCGGCTCGATTTCGATTCCTTCGTAATCTTGGGCAACCGTGAAGGGGGCGCGAATTCCTTTTCCGATTCTC
>JBBQMV010000092.1:0-8564 GCA_038329315.1 Bdellovibrionia bacterium
GTAATTGTCGTCACGTAGCTTGCGCACTGAGTACTTTCGGTCGGCGTCGTCGCTCCGCAAACGATAAATGCGAAGTCGTAGGCGTGGCCGCCGCTCGTGGCAGGGATTCCGTCCCAGACGATGTTATAGAGGTGGGCCTTGATTCCGGAGGTCGTGAGCGGCACGTCGGTGACCTTGAGCTTCCCGACCGGCATGGTGTTCGGGAAGGTCACGACCGGAGCGCGTTCGCCGTTTACGTCGTCGACGCGAATCGTGAAATCGACGCTCAGGCCCTGGGTGAGCGCCGTCGGGTAAGAGACCATCGGAGCGACCCGCGTGTCGGTGACGGCCAGCGAGGACGAAATCGCTTGGCTTTCGCCCGAGGGAAGACCGACGCGATATTCGACCGCGAAGGTTTTCGTGTTCTTGCCGCTCGAAGGATCGATCGGATCATCCACGGTGACCGTGGTGTACGGGACTTCGTAAGCGATATCGAAAGTGTTCGGCGTCTTCGCGGTGGCGGTGATGCCGGCGGGTGCGTTCTTGATTAAAATCGTGAAGGGACCGACCGGGTAGTCGACGCTGTTAATCGTAAGCGTCGAGTGAACCACGTTGCCTTCGCTGACCGCAGTTTGGACGTCGGGGAAAGCGATATCGACCGGGCGTGGAGCATTTCGCACGGTCACGAGAAGCGTCCGGCGCTTGTAGACGGTGACGGGATCAGAAGCTTTCCGAAGCGTAACTTCGATCGCGATCGTCGCATATGAACGAGTCGGATCTTTCGCGGTGTCGACGACCCCGTAGTCCGGGGTATAAGTCAGAACGTTTTTCGCGGTGTCGAAATCGGCGCCGGTGGGAAGTCCATCGGTCGAGGTCGAGAAGGTTCCCGTGGAAGTGGCGAAGGAGAGGACCGCCTCGGAATCGTCACCGAAAAGGCCGCGAATCGAGCCAGCGCAGGCTTTACCCTCTTCGCATTCGATGAAGGGCGGCATGTCGATGTCCGCGACGGGCGCCGGTTCCGTTTTTTGTGGCTGCTCCAAAAAGAAATTACCCGAACTCGGATAAGGGTTCTGTTTACATCCCACTAACGCCAATACACCCGTGAGAAGAACGAAAAGTTTCTTTTCCATGGACCTTGCCCTTTATTTTTCTGCAAACGGCCGATCGGAAAGCGCAACCCTAATCCGTGGTTGCGAAAATTCGCCCCATTTCCGAAAACGTGCCCTGCAACCGTATCGGAACATAGGGTTTTTACACCGTCAACTCCTCGACCGTCGATTTCAGGGGATTTGCTAACGGGGCACCCGAATGGGCCGGGTATTGCAACCTCTCAGGGTGGAGGTATTGATCATGAATAAACCGAATTCCGGCGTAAAACTGCCTATTTTAACCGTCGTCCCGACGGATCCGAACGAAACGCTAAAGGAAGGGTTCCAACGCGGAACCCCGAAACACGGGACTAAGGATTTTTCGGAAGATGTCCGCGAAGGACTCCATCCGAAAGTCCGGGACGCCAAGTCTGCCCAGGTTCGCGGGAGTGATGAAGGCGAAGCCTAACGCCGAGTCAAATCGAGCGGAGACCTCGCACCGATCGGTTGCGGGGTTTACCTCGTGATGAGTGTCCGCTAAATCCGAAACCAAATGGGAAGCAGCGTGCATGGAGCTTTACTCTTACCCCCCGTATGTCAGAAGTGAGGTCGTGTCTGAGGGTTGGGATAATGCAAACCGGGTTTGGGGAAGCGTAAAATAATGACGGCCTACCAAAACGACACTCACGCCGAACAGGTTAGAGTTTGGGAAGAAAAGAACTGCACGGGTTTAAGATCCGAGCAGATTGCGCAGCTTTACGCTCGCGCGGTTCAGGCGATCGAAAATCGCAGTCTAGTGACTCTGAGTAGCGTTACCGTTAAAGTCGTCGTCGATCGAGCGCTTTATGAAAGCCAGGGGAAGTTCCCGGTTCTCGCCGCCGTCAACATCGAAGGCGATCGGCTGAACTTAACCCCCCTCATCGAAAAATGTGCGGGACAGGATCTCGAGGAGTTGCGTAAGGCGCTCCGGTTCCTGCTCACCGAGGTTCTCTCCGTGCTAGGAAATATAACCGCCGATGTTTTGACCGCGCCCCTCTATAAAAAACTCGCCGGAGTTCAGGGGCTTCGCGCCATGAATCCCCCAAATTCGAATCGAGGAGATTCATGAAAAAGCAGACTCAGAACGGACGCATCAAAACCGGGGTGAGAAATTTAGACCCAGTACTGTCGGGTGGCCTTCCCGTCGGAAGTCTCGTCGTTATCGCGGGTGCTCCGGGATCCGGGAAAACGATTCTTTCCCAGCAGATCGCCTTCGAGAATGCCACTCCCGAAAGCCCGGTCCTCTTTATCCAAACCCTTTCGGAACCGACGGCGAAAACGCTTCGTTACCTGAGCCAGTTCAGTTTCTACGATCCGAAACGCCTCGAAGATCACAGTATCGTATTCGTCGATCTCGGCGGAATTCTTCGGGCAGAAGGGCTGGGCCAGGCGATCGAGCTCCTCATGGCGCAGGTAAAACGCGTGAAACCGGCATTCGTGGTCATCGACAGCTTCAAAGTATTCGAAGACCTCGCCCGTTCCCGCGAGGAACTCCGGAAATTCTCGTACGAGGTCGCGATCAACCTGATGGGATGGGAATGCACGTCGCTCCTCCTCGGGGAATTCACGACCCAAGATCTCGAACAGAATCCGCTTTTTTCGATCGTCGATGGGATCATCATGCTGAAGCACCATGCGGAATCGGGCGAAGAGCAGCGTTTTATCCAAGTCGTAAAAATGCGTGGAACCAATCACAGCCGCGACGAACATACTTTTACGATTGCGAACGATGGCCTCGAGGTTTACGCGCCGAGGGTAACCCTCCAGCGACTGCCGGAATCTGATCGAAAGGCTTCGGGAAGCGGACCGTTTCGGGCGAAGCTCGGAATCTCGAAGCTCGACGCGTTGCTAGGCGAGGGAATTCCGTACGGATCGAGTCTTCTCCTCTCCGGCGCCGCCGGAACCGGCAAGACGATCCTGTCGCTCGAGTTTATTTACCGGGGCGCGAAAGAATTTAAAGAAAAGGGCATCTTCTTTTCGTTCGAGGAAACCACCGAACGCCTGATCGCGACGGCGAAAGGAATGGGGTGGGAGATCGAAGGCGAGATCGCCAAAGGAAACATCGAAATCGTATTCGTACCCCAGACTGAAATCATGGTCGAAAAACATCTCCTCATGATGAAGGAGCGAATCGAACGGCTCGGGGCGAAACGAATTGCGGTCGACTCCGCTTCGATTTTCGTCCACAAATTGGCCGATCCCCAAATCGTGCGTGAAAAGATCTTTCAGCTCGGCACGATCATCCAGATGTGCCAAGGCATCGGATTTTTCGCGACCGACGTTCCCTACGGTTCGGATAAGATCAGTCGTTTCGGAGTCGAGGAAACCGTCGTAGACGGGGTGATCCTTCTCACTTCTAGCGAGGTCGGACTTAAGCGCGAGCGGTTCATCGAAATCTATAAACTTCGAAACACTGCCCACGCCGACGGGCGCTATAAAATGCACATTAAAAAGGGCGGCATCGTGATCGATGGCGTGGTGGTCAAGAAGAAGAAAAAATGAACGAACTGTCTGAAGACCCGTCACAAACCGCCGAATCTTCGGACCAGGTGAACGACCGACTCAAGGTACTTTATCGCGCCGGACGTCTACTCGCGTCCTTCGAAAGTGTCGAAATGATTTTCCCGGAGATTCTCGGACTCTGTGGGGTGGCTTTTCCATTCGTAACCGCCGTGCTGATTCGAAAGAAGAACGCGCAGGTACTGACGACGGTGTGGACCGAAGATCAGACGGAGGGGGACCGAACCGAACGAGCGGTTCGGAATGCGAAGGAGACCTTCATTTACCTGACGGGCGCCTCGACTTCGGATTCCACTTGGCTCCGTTCGGATATGAGCCTCCCGCCCACGGCCGAGGGGCCCGCGCGGAAGACTACAAAGGAAGCCGTACAACGGGATAATTACTTTATTCTTCCCTTAGCCGCCAATCACGGACCCGCGTTCGGCATCTTGCAGCTTGAGGGATCCGAGCCGCTCCACGAGGTGGATCTCGAGTTCGTCGCCGCCCTGGCGGATCTATTCGCGATCGGCGTCGATCGTTTCCAACGAGCGCGGGATGAAGCGAAACGCGTCGACCGAGTGGCCAAGGAAAGCTCCGAACAGCTTTCAAGTTCCCAAGCGCATATCGACGACCTTCGATTCGAAAGAGAGCTTCGCGAAAAATTCGTCACTCTCCTCACTCACGATTTACGCACGCCGCTTTCGTCGATTCGACTGAACGCCCAGATGATTCAGTTACGCGTTTCCGGAAAACCCGAAGTAGTGATTAAAATGGCGGGTCGCATGATAGCGAGCGTCGATCGGGCAGACCAGATGATCACCAATCTGCTCGACGCGAACCGCATCCGAAGCGGGGAAGCGGTTCCGCTTCACATTGAGAACGTCGATTTGGGCGTGCTTTTGACCGAAACTTTGGACGAGCTTTCAGTGATTCACGGTGACCGATTTCGGTTGGTGGGCGATATTCCCTTTCCATCGGGGTATTGGGATCCGAAGGCGCTCCGACGTGTCGTCGAAAACCTTTGCACGAACGCGGTTAAGTACGGAACCGCCGACCGGACGATTTCGGTCTCCGTCAGCCGCGAGGGGAAATTATTATGCATTTCCGTGCACAACTTCGGGAACCCGGTTTCGCCCGAGGACCTTAAACTTCTTTTTCTCCAGTTCCATCGGACCGACGCCGCGGTTAGGGGCTCGGAAAAAGGCTGGGGGATCGGTCTCACGGTCGTTCAGGGCGTGACGGAGGCGCACGGCGGAAATGTCCGGGTCGTGAGCTTGCCGGGAACCGGCACCGTATTCACCGTCATTTTACCGCTCGACTCTCGACCTTTTCTTTCGGGGCCCGCTTAGTGCGTGACCGCGAGTTCAGCCAGCATCGGCTTGTGATCCGATGACATGATTTTTCCGAGAACTTCGGCGTCCTTCGGGTGCAGACCCCGGATAAAGATATAGTCGATGATGTTCCCACCGACGGTGTCGCGTTCGTCGTTCCGGAAACCGACGGACTGCATACCGAGATCGCCCATGGCCTTCATGACCATGCGGACCTTCGCTTGGAGATTCGTATTAAAGTCGCCGGCGAAAATCACCGGACCGACATGCTTCCGGATTTCGATGGCGGCTTGTTCGATTTGGCGGTCGAGCGCGCCCGGAAGGACGGCGTTCACGCCGTGAATCGAAATCACGAGGAGTTGCTCGGTCGTACCACGGAGCGGATATTTTCCCATCGTCATGCACTTCGGGGTTTGCATCACCGGTTCGTGATCGACGGTCTCGCGCACGGCGGTCCACTTCGGATCGACGCGGGAGCCGATGAGCGTGCCGGTCGCGTAGTTGTGGTCCTTTTTATAGAGGAACGAAATTCCCATGTCCCAGCGGATATCTTCGAAGGAGTCGAAGATTCCCTTCACGAGGGGGTTCAGAAATCCCTCGGAGATGATCATGAGGTCGCGGTCTTTGCCGATTTCTTTGAAGTCATGCTCGAGGCCGGGCTCTTGGCCTTTTTTGATATTCCAAACCAGGATCTTAATCGATTTCGGATCGAGCCGGTTGTCCTCCGCGGTCCCGAACGTGAGGTGCGCTTGAGACTCCGGAACTAAAATGTATTTCGACGCGGGGTAAATCCGGAGGTTGTCCGTGACTGGAGTGAGAAGGGGCAGAAGTAAGGCGAGAGCTTTCATCATAGAGGCACCATGAGGGGAGTTCGACTTCGTTAGTGGGGATGATGACCCGAAGCAAAACCTAAATAAAGCAAACAGTGGGCCGGGGTGCAGCGGGACGCGTCACGACTGGAATTCATTCGAAACTTCGAGTCGCGGCGTTTAGGTTAGAACCATGCTTTCACTCCGGATCTCGAAACGTGCCTTTTTGAAGGCGGCCTCGTTTACGGCGGCTTCCTACGCTTGGAAGGCGCTTAATCCCGCACCCGCGTTTGCCGACGCACTGAGAAGCGTAGCGGGGCCGATGTCCGTTTCGGGTTTGGATTCGGTTCGGGATTCGTTTCCGCTCAGTCATGGCCGCGTTTATTTCAATAACGGGACTTTAGGTCCGTCGCCGACCCCAGTATTAGAAGCCGTCGCCAAAGCAATGCAGGAAGTCGAAACGACTGGTGAAGGCGGCGACGCGAATGATATCGCGCTTCGCGCGCGGCTCGCGGCCTTCATCGGCGTGACCGCGGACGAAATCGCGCTTACGCATAATACCACCGACGGAATCAATATCGTCGCGGCCGGGCTTAAGCTCGCGGCTGGCGATGAAGTCATCATCACGACCCACGAGCATGTCGGAAACGCGCTTCCGTGGTTAAACCGTGCGCGCCTCGACGGGATCGTTCTCCGGAGTTTCGTTCCGCCACCTTCCGCGGCTGGAGTGCTGGCGGAAATTTCTGCGCGGGTCACCGACCGGACGCGCGTGATCGCGGTCCCACACCTGACGTGCACGACCGGCCAAGTTTTTCCGCTCACCGAAATCGTCGCGCTCGCGAAAGTGCGCGGAATTTTCGTCGCCATCGACGGCGCGCATGGGACGGGGATGCTACCTCTCGAACTCGCGGCCCTCGGCGTCGATTCTTACGCATCGTCCACGCACAAATGGCTCTGTGGCCCGAAAGGTGTCGGTTACCTCTACGTGCGGAAGGATCGGTGGGACGCGATCGAGCCGCGCTACGTCGGCGCGCATTCGGATTCCGGGTGGCACCTCGATACTTCGCCGCCACGGATCGACGGGTTTTGGCCTTCCGCCCACCGCTTCGATTACGGTTCGCAGAATAATTCGCTCTACGCCGGCGCGATCGCCGCGATGGATTTTTTCGACCGAATCGGGATGGAGAATATTACGGAGCATGGATGTGGCCTCGCGCTCCAGCTCCAAGACGCACTCGTCGCTCGCGCGGCCGAGATCGAGATGCTTACGCCAACGGAATCCCGTTCGCGCGCGATGGTCGTGAGTTTTCGATTCCGCGATCCTTCGAAAAGCGCGGTGAAGTTCGCCGCGTTCGCAGGCGCCAAAGGCTTTCGGATTCGGCAAGTACCGGAGGCGAATCTCGGTGCCGTTCGCATTTCCACCCATCTTTATAATAACGCCGACGAGGTCGCGCGCTTCGTGGGCGTGGTAGACCAATTTATTTTGAGGTCCGTTTGATGAAGGCTTTCGTTCTCGCAATTGGTTTTTTAGTTCTCGCAGGCTGCGCGTCGCAGCCGAAACCGGACGGATGGGAAGGCCCGATCGCGCGCGTGATCGTCCAAGCGAAGCGCCCGGGCTACGAAACGCCGATTTCGATCGGGAAGGGGCCCGGTGCGTACCGTGTGCTCGTGCATTCTCCGGTGATTCGCCCGCTCCTTCGCGAGACCTACTCGCGCGCCCAGCGGGACTCGATTCGAAAGACGCTCGGTAAGAGTCTCGATTTCTCGCTCGATGCTCGTGGATTCGCGCGCGCCGCGGACCGCGTCGATGCCGATGAAAACGATCCGACCCATTACGACGCCGTTTGGGTGCGGGATAGTCTCTGGATTTATCTCGGACTGAAATCGAATCCAGCCGACCAGCCAGCGGCGAAAAAGCTTCTTCTCGCTCTCTCGGACTACTTCGCGAGTCCGGCCCAAACCGCGCGCTTCGAGGGCATGATCGAAAATCCGGCGCTTCGGCTCACTCCCGAAGGCGGAATGAACGTCGTACATATTCGTTTTAATGCGCGCTCGCCCGATATGGCGGACGTGATGGAAAACGGCGCGCCCCAAACCTGGAATCATAAGCAGAACGACGCGCTCGGGCTCTTTCTGGACCTTTTTTGTCGTGCGGTACTCGAAGGCGAGATTAAAAAGGCGGATCTGACGAAGGCGCGGAAGGCGATGATCGAGCGGTTTCCGCGGTACTTTAAGGCGGTGAAGTTCGACGCGATGGTGGACGCCGGAAGCTGGGAAGAAATCGAGCGGTTAAACACGTCGTCGGTGGCGCTGGCGACTTCCGGGCTGGAGCGCCTCGCGAAGGCGAAGAAGTATTTTCCGAAAGTGAAACAGTCGCTCGTCGCGACGCTGATCGATAAGGGCTATGCGACGATTGAGCGTCAGCTCGAGAAAGGCGGGGAGTCTCCGGTTTACGCGAAGGACGATCCGCGCTACCGCGAAAGCGATGCCGCACTTTTGAATCTGATTTATCCGGCGAAGCTTTCGCGGTTAAGGCATAAAGATTTCGACGCCGTCTTAGGTATCGTCGCCCCGCTGATCGGAACGGTCGGGATTAAGCGCTACATCGGCGATTCGTACCAATCGGGGAATTTTTGGTTCCAGCAGGGGAAGACGGACGACACGAGTTCGGAATCGGCATTCTCGGACCGTGGATCGAAGTTTCTCGAGGGGACCGAAGCCCAGTGGTTCTTCGATTCCTGGTATTCGGTCGTGTTAAGCCAGATGGCGGCTCGTTATCACGACGACCGCTACGCGGCCGATTCGGTGCGGTTTCTAAA
>JBBQMV010000093.1:0-8528 GCA_038329315.1 Bdellovibrionia bacterium
GAAAACCAGAACGGAAAGGTTGTCGATCGAGGAAAGACGAGATCGGACTTCGTTCAGATCGAGGACGCTCCGCGCGTTGGTGGGGAGTAGTTCCTCAAGGTCCGTCCGGAGATTTCTATACAGCTGCGCGGAATAATAGAATCCTCCCACCGAAAGAACGGAGGCGACGAGGAAAATTGGAACTGCGAGTCGAGTCAGCAGTTTCGTCGTGGGGTGCATGCTGATCCTTTGCTATCCCGGCCCCCCGCGTTTGGAAAGCGAATGCAACGCGTTAATAGGACGAACCATTTGTTATTCTTAGCGGTCTGCGATTAACTTAGTTTCATCGTGTCTCTTCCCAGTGTCTTAGAAAGAGCGGCGGAACTCGCCGGAACCTTCAGCCTATTCGTCGTGGATACTTTCCGCTCGTTTCCGCGGATGTGGAAGCGTCGCGGTCTGGTATTGAAGCAGTGCGAATCCATCGGGGTGAGCTCAAGCGGGATCATCGTCATCGCTGCCGCATTTATGGGCGCGGTACTCGGTTACCAATTTTATGTGGCGTTTCGTCTCTTCAACGCGGAAGCCCTACTCGGCGGAACCGTCGGTGTCGCACTCTTTCGCGAGCTCGCACCCGTCATGACCGGAATTATGGTTACTGGACGCGCCGGCGCGGCGATGGCTGCCGAAATCGGTTCGATGAAGATTTCAGAACAAGTCGATGCGCTCGACGTGATGGCGGTCGACCCGATTGAATTCCTAGTCACGCCGCGGATTATTGCCGGCACGCTGATGGTTCCGATCCTCTCCGTTTTTTTCACCGCGATCGCCTCGCTCGCCGGAGCGGGGGTTGCTTGCGGCGTTCTCGGTATGAACCCCGCGATTTACTGGACCCAATACGCGAAAGTAGTCGACGCGATCGACCTGGTCCATTGCACGACGAAAGGCGCGGCCTTCGGATTGACTCTGACGTTGATCGGTTGTTTTAACGGTTACCGCGCACGGGGTGGCGCTAGCGCCGTCGGTCTCGCGACTCGGAATACCGTGGTGGCCTCGTGTCTCGCGATTCTTTTAATCGACTATATCCTCACGAGTTTCCTCCCGTTCGGTTATCTCATTTTAAAGGTGACATCATGAATCCTACAGAAGCTAGTAAAGCCACGACCGTTCGGGTTGGTCTCTTCGCCCTCTTCGGCCTCGCCCTGGTCGGCGCTTTCACCGTGTTCGTGAATGATAAACCTTACTGGTGGCGGAAGTGCGAACCGGTTTTCATCAGCGTCGAAGACGCGACCGGTTTGAAAACGAAGTCACCAATTCGGTCGCTTGGCCTTCAGGTCGGTTACCTTGATTCGGTGGAACTCACCGAGACCCACGTGAGGATCGGGGTCTGTATCACGGCTCCGATCGAGATTCTTCCGGATACTCGCGCCTATATTCGAGGCGAAGGTTTCTTAGGCGATAAGTTCGTCGAGTTGAAACCCGTTCGTTACGTCGGCAACGTTAAAGTCGGCCCGCGGAACCGCCACGAAGTCCCTCCGGCTCCGGTAACGCCTGCTCCGGCAACGACCGCTCCGGCAACGACGATGAACTCGTCCGACGGAGGTCGTCGTCCGAGCTCGAATCAGAAGCTGGTAAAAAACGGGCTGATTCAAAACGAAATGCTGATGAATCCGGTGAAGGCACTTGAGCATAAGCCCGTCGAGATTGAGAAAGAAAATCAGCCGGACACTTCTGAACTCGATCACGACCAACAGCCGTATCGCGTCGATTCGACGTTCTATCAAGTTTTGGACTTTCTAGTTCCGTCTGCGAACGCCGAAGACACTTCGAATGCGAAAGAAGTCCAAGTCGGGACTTCGAATCGCGATATGGATAAGCTCATCGAGCAGTCGAACAAGCTCATGATCGAAATGACCGATCTCACGAGGAACTTGAAGGAAGGCCTTCAGCCGAAGGAACTGCGCGAAACGATTCAAGAGCTCAACAAGACGCTCAAATCCGCGGGTAAGGCCCTATCTCCCGAAGGCGGCCTGAACTCTACGGCTCGTCGCGCTCTCGAAAAACTCGAGAAAGCGTTCGATGCGATGCAGCAACAGATGGAACGGATTAACCGAGGAGAAGGCTCCGTCGGCCGTCTCCTGAACGATCCAGTTTACGCGGACGAAGCCCTCAAGGCGATGAAGAACCTGAACAAACTCCTGAACAAGGCGGCGGACATTCAGCTCTTCGTTCGTCTCGGAGCCGAACAGCTCCCGGCTTATGACGGCGGCCGCGGATACTTCCAAGTCCAAATTTATCCGAATCCGTCCCGCTATTACCTGATCGGGATCACGGTCGATCCTCGCGGTCGTCGGACGGTTCTGAATACGACGACGACGGCGGATGGAAAGAGTACCGCGGTTTCCTCCGAACAGATCGAAGAAGGGGGGCTCCTCCTGACCGGTATGCTTGGTAAGATCTTCTGGAATCGTCTCGATTTTGCGGCCGGTGCGCTTCACGGCGATGGAGCCGTTTCGATCGGATTCCACCTCGGACCGAATGGTGCCGAAAAGGCCTTAACGATCCGGAATGACATCTATATTCGTGGGCAAGGAGTCGGCCTGAATGATCGATTCACGATCTTGGCCCAGCCTTTCCTGAACAACGAATTCCTCGGTTCACTTTTCGTGAACGGGGGTCTCGAGTCCTTCCGCAAATACAACGGGAAGACCTCGGCGTTCTTCGGTGCCGGCGTTACCTTTAGCGACGACGATATTAAACTGCTCTTCGCGTTTAAATGATGCTGAGATTCACGGTGCTTCTTTTCCTAGTTTTCTCGCTGGGGGCTGCGGCTTCCGAAGAGGGGGAATGGGAGGCCGGCGCACTGTGGAAGCCGGATAACCCGAAGTTCACAGTGAGGGGTTCACGCGAGTTCGAATCGAACGGCCCGATGCTTCGCTCGATTCGCGTTTCGAAGCATCCAGTGGACGCGGGGGATACCTGCGAAGGAATGCTCGCGCGGATTCGTAGCCACTCGATCGGCGTTCCTTTCACGCTCGATTCACCCACTCGGTTCGCCGGATGGGACGGATGGCCGGACGATATCGATGCGGCCGAAGGTTGCGACGGATTTCCGTGCAAAATTAAGTTCAACGAGCCGGAAAGCCTAGCGATCGCCGCGAAGCCGAAGGAAGGGCGTCTCGCGGAGACGCTGAAGCAGGTCGAGGCTCGGATCACCGAATATTCGAAATCGTTCAAACGACATGGGTACGATCTTCCCGAAGATCCGGTCGATCCGTGGAAGCTTTTCGTTTCTTACGGGCATGTGGTCCCACCTAAACTCGAAAAAGCGAAGCCGACCTTTTTCGCACGCAAGTTGAAATTCGGCGAAGCGGGAAGTTACCGCCCCCTACGACAAATTTTCGATGAACGCACGTTCGTCGAAAAAGGGCGGCTCGTTCGCATTTCCCGTGACGTTTACACCGCCCACTATTTCGATGGATGGGGCGAGTGGCTCGAAGCGCGCTGTTCGAAGGACGGAAAGACGGTTTACCTGCTTCAAGACCTGCTGATGGAGTTCGATCTCTTGAAGAATACCGACTTATTTTCACGTATCGCTCGCCCGAAAATGCGCCAGGGCGTCGATCAAGAGAGCCTTCGCCAGCAGAAGCTCCAGGCCGATCTGATTTTCACGAAGTAGAGGGCGAAAAAAAAGGGGCGCGGTTTCCCGCGCCCCTTTTCGTCTAAAATCCCGAGAAAATCGGGGTTTCAAGCGAGTGTGAATTCGATCACGCCGTAAAGGACGATCGCAAGAAGGAATCCCATATGGACCACTCCTTTGACGGAGGTCATGGGTCCGGTCTTTCCTTTGATCCCGTTGTACGTGAGGGCGAGGATGATGATTCCGTTGATGATCGCGCAGAGCATGAACTTCGACGTTTCGCTCGTCGCGATCGTCAAATGGTTCGCTGCGGCCATAAAGAATAACATCGGGATCGAAAACAGCGTGTTCGTACGGGATGCAAGTCCCGCTTTCGCGCCGGCCGCGGCGGCGGCCGGGTCGGCTTTGCCACCCGTAGCGACTGCCGTTGCGGAAGCGATTACGATTTTTTGGTTCGGCCAGATAATGACCCAGACGTTCAGGAACATGATCGTTCCGAGAGTCATACCGGTGAGAATACAAACCCCCCACGAAGTCGCGAAGCTGAAGCCCATGTGAGAGCGGCCGGTGATCAGGATTAATCCGGTGATGATCGTGAAGAGAGCGCCGTAACGGAACCACCAGAGTGCGCGAGGCACGAGCTTTTGGATCGCGCCGGATTTCGTTGCCGCGTCGGTTTCCGCGAAAAACGATCCTTGGACGAAGTTGAAGTAGTAAAGAAGTCCGATCCAAACCACGCCGAAGAAAATGTGAAACCAGCGGAACAGGAAAAGAATTCCGTCCATCGTAAAGAGGGCTAGATGCATGGGACGTCTCCTTGAAAGAGTTGTGAAGTCGGTATGACTCAGATTGTTACCAGCCCGAGCTGCGAAATCAACTAGAGAGTCGGATATTTGTCGACGGAGGGAGGGGCTGCTGCGTCAGAGAAAGTCGAGGACGCGTTTGAGATCCTTTTCTTCGATGCAGGCTTTCGCGACTTCCCGGAGTTTCGGTTTGCCCCGAAAGGCGATCCCGAACCCGGCTTGTTTCAACATCGGGATATCGTTCGCACCGTCGCCGATCGCGACGGTATGGGAGAGAGGAATTCCGAGTTCGTTCGCGACGAGGACGAGGGCTTTCGCCTTTTCCTCGGCGTTCACGATCGGAAGGATGATGTTCCCCGTACAGACTCCGTCGACCATATCGAGCTGGTTCACAACGAGCGCCTCGACTCCTCCGACATCACGCGCGTAGCGTTCGGCGAGGAGGTCGAAGCCACCGGAAATAATTCCAACGAGGTGGCCCATGAGTTTTAACTCGCCGATCAGTTCGAGCGCGCCGACCATCAGCGGAACGCGGTCGTACACGCGGTCGATGTCTGCGAGAGTGAGGCCCTTTAATTTTCCGATTCGGCGCCGGAGCGATTCATCGAAGTCGATCTCGCCACGCATGGCGCTTTCGGTGATCGCCGCGATTTCATCGTAGATACCGCGCTCGCGCGCGAATTCATCCACGCCTTCGCCATCGATTAGAGTCGAGTCCATATCGAAAATGAAGAGCCCCGTCTCGCGGCGGAGAAAGTTCAGGGGATTTTTCGGATCGAACGGAGCTGCCATGGGCTTATAATCTTACTTTAGAACGCGATGGGCAAGGGCCGGAAGCTTCGCCCGAATATCGAATAACATTCCGTAGTCGATATCAGCCAGGACGACCCCCGGGCCCGCCGGGCGTTCGGCGATGATACGGCCCCACGGATCGACGATGCGGGTATGCCCGTGGCATTCACGGCCTGCGAATGGCTTGCCCGTTTGGGCGGGAGCGACCAGGAAGCACTGATTTTCGACCGCACGTGCGCGGGTGAGGATATCCCAGTGGGCCTTTCCGGTGACTGCGGTAAACGCGGCTGGAACGAAGAGCGTATGAGCTCCCGCGCTCGAAAGTTTTCGGTAAAGCTCAGGAAAGCGAAGGTCGTAACAAATCGAGAGCCCGAGTTTTCCCCAAGGGGTATCGGTCGTAACGGCTTTCTTTCCGGGCACGACGTCATCGGATTCTCGGTAACTTCGGTCGCCCGGCACATCGACGTCGAAAAGGTGCATCTTGTCGTAGCGGGCATACACGTCACCCTCGGGTGAGAAGAGGACCGAGGTATTGAAGATTTTTCCGCCGGGCGCTTTGAAGGGGAGGCTGCCCGCGAGGAGCCAAATATCGTGCTCCGCCGACCATTCCTGGAGGATCACGACGAGCCCGCCGCGGGCGGTTTGGGCGTGCTTCGCGTAGTCTCCGGCGTGATCGGAGAAGAGGAGCATATTCTCGGGAAAGGCGACGATGTTCGGATCGGAACGGAGGGCTTCATCGAGGAGTTCGCGCGCCTGGCCGAGGTTCCGGTCTACGTCGGGACCGGAGCTCATCTGAATGGCGGCGACCCGCGGATTCGCGGGTGGGAGGATGAATTTCGTTTTTTTCTCCGACGTTTTCTTCGTGGCCATGGACCGATCTTACCCGAGAGGCTAAAGTAGCGCCATGTGTGCCTTTCTTTCGACGCAGCCCTATAAAGGAACCCGCGACTTTTATCCGGACGAGATGAAGATCCGGACTTGGATTTTTGAGCGGATGCGCCGAGCTTGCGCAAGCTTTGGTTACCAAGAATACGACGGCCCGATGCTCGAGCCGCTCGAGCTTTACGCCGCGAAATCGGGTGAAGAAATCGTCAATCAGCAGGTCTATTCTTTCACCGACCGTGGCGACCGCTTGGTCGCGATGCGTCCGGAGATGACACCGACGATGGCGCGCATGGTGGCAGGGAAAGTGAACGAGCTTCCGAAGCCGGTACGCTGGTTCTCGATCCCGAATCTCTGGCGTTACGAACGTCCTCAGAAGGGGCGCCTCCGCGAGCACTGGCAGTTAAACGTCGATCTCCTCGGCGGGAACGCGCTCTATGCGGACGCCGAGCTGCTGACCCTCGCGCTCGATATGATGAAATCGTTCGGCGGTGAAAAGCACGTCTCTATTCGGGTGAACAATCGCCGGTTGATGGATGAATTTTTCGGTAAACGCCTCGGACTGAATCCAGAGACGACCCTACGTGCGGTAAAACTCATCGATGCCCGCGGAAAAATGGGCGAAGAAAAGTTCGATAAAGGACTCGTGGATCTCGGGATCTCAAGCGCGAATGTCTCGCTTCTGAAGGATTTTTTCGTGACCTCGATCCAGAAGATCGACCAGGTCATGCCGTGCGAAGGAACGAAGGAGCTCCTCGCACTTTTCGCTTCGCTCCAAAGTGCGGGGATGACCGTCAGCGGGAATCCGGAAGATCCGGATTCTCAGGTCGTTTTCGACCCGACGATTATGCGCGGACTCGACTACTACACGGGCACTGTCTTCGAGATGTTCGATACGAGCCCCGAGAATCGCCGCGCGATGTTCGGCGGGGGTCGCTACGATAATCTCGTCGGCCTTTTCGGTAAGGAAAAACTTTCGGGCGTGGGCTTCGGAATGGGTGACGTCACCCTCCGTGACTTCCTTGATACCCATGCGCTTCTTCCGAAGATGGAATCAGCGGTCGATGTTTTCGTTTCGCTTCCGAAAGAAGAATTTCACCCCCAAGCCGAGAAAATCGCGCGCGACCTTCGCGCGGCCGGTCTTCGGGTGATCACTCCGCTCGGCGTGGATGGGTTCGGCCCTCAGTTAAAGCAGGCGGTAAAACATGATGCGCGATTCGCGGTTCTTTTCGGGGATACCGAATTCGCCGCGGGGAAAGTCATCGTGAAAGATCTCGCGAAGAATTCGCAAACCGAAGTCGCGTTTTCGGATGTTCGTTCGGCCTGTTCGATTTAGTTCAAGAGTGTCGATCTCATGAACGTGTTCACAGCTATTTTTCGGCAATCCATTTCCGCATGAGCGCGACGACGACGGATTGGTACTTCATGCCTTCCAATCCCGCTTTTGTCTTAAATGCGCGCAAGACGTTCGCGGGGACGCGAAGGCTGATCGGACGGGTGAGTTCGTCGGCACCTCGGTAGAGGGTGCGTGTATCTTCAAGGAAGCGCATCGCTTGGTCGACTGTGAGTTCTGTGCGAATCTCAGGCGTTTTTAATTTTGATTTTTTCACGGATTTTTTCGGCATCGAGTAAGTCCTGGGGGCGCCCCGCGGCGAGTTTCATCTTCAGTAAGCTTGGTAGATCTGCGACGACGACTCGGAGGCCGTCCCATTTCACGATTTGGGTATGGATTTGTTTGAGGTCGTAGAGAATCAGGAGATCGACTTGGCGGGTCTGATCTTTGGGGTCGATGAATGACCACGCTAGGAGATTGCGATCGCGAATGTATTCCTCGCGAAAAGTCGCGACTTCCTTCGCCCGAATCGGAAGGCGAGAAACGAAGCCGAGCTCTGATAGGGTCGCTTCGGCGTTCGTCAGATCCTTTAGATTTACTTTCACGACCAGATCAATATCCATCGTGGCGCGAACGATCCCGTGGAATGCTAAACCAAATCCACCGACCACCGCGTATGGGACGTTTCGACGCTGAAGTGCTTTAATGAGATCTTTCAAAAGCATTTGTATATACAAGTATATACAAATGGAAGTCGACTGTCAAATCCAGGGGGCTTCGCGTCTACCGCGTATCTAAAAGGAGTTTCGGTCCGAGGTCGGACTTCGGAACGTCGACGACTGTACGCACGGGTGCGCGTTTACCGGGGAGCCGGGCGATCAGCTGTGCTGGCGTGAGCGGGGCCGCCGCGGGTTTCTTCACGAATCCGGTGCGGACGTCGTTTGGGTGCCGGAGCTTTGCACCGTTCGGCGACGCGAGCATTAATCCGGCTTCTTCCTTCGCGCGTAGGTAACGACGCACGATGCCGACGTTTTCTTTCTTCTTTGGTTGGAGAAGGGCGGCCTGAATTTTCCGATCCTTCCGGTCCTTCGCGACGAAGAGT
>JBBQMV010000094.1:0-8484 GCA_038329315.1 Bdellovibrionia bacterium
GCGATGGCCGACTGATCACCCAAGCCTGGAATACAAACTCCGCGATCCGAACCCGGCATGCGGAAATGAATCTCTGCGAAAAATTCGGCGAAAAAATCCCCGAGGGAGCGACCCTCTACGTGAGTCTCAAGCCCTGCCGAATGTGCGCGGCGCGGATCTGGGAAACCGCCACCAATCCAGCGAAGCTCACGGTGATTTATCTCGAGAACGATCCAGGGTCGATGGCCCAGGGCACGTTACTCGATGCGCGGTCGCCGGCGCGCCTTCATTACCTCGGGCCGAATCATGCGCTTTTCGACCTCGAGCTTTCTACCCGAGCTACTTCTGAGTGAAATCGCGAACGAGCGCCGCGCGCCGCTCTTTGCGCGCAAGCCCAAGCTCGATGAGCTTCGTAAGAAGTTCGCCGTAGGAGAGCCCGCTCGCTTCCCACATCTTCGGGTACATTGAGATCGAGGTGAAACCCGGAAGCGTATTCACTTCGTTAAAGTAGATTTTCCCGTCGCCCTTATCGAGAAAGAGATCGACGCGTGCAAGACCTTCGCACTCGAGCGCGGCAAATGCGCGACGAGCGATGTCCTGCGCGTAAGCGAGTTGGTCCTTCGTGATGTCGGCCGGGATCTTCATCGTCATGCCGTTTTCGTCGAGGTACTTCGCTTCGTAGGAATAAAATTCGTGGGTCGGGTTGATTTCGCCCGCGACCGAAACGAGCGGCGGCTCGCCGTAAACCGGATTTTCCAAAACCGAGAGTTCGATTTCGCGAGCGGCGATACCCTTTTCGACGAGCACTTTCGTATCGAACCGGAGCGCGTCCTCAACCGCCGGCTCGAAATCCGCGGCCGACTTCACTTTATGGACGCCGACGCTCGAACCCGAATTCGCGGGTTTCACGAAACACGGATAACCAAAATCCATCTCCGCGCGCATGGCGAACAGATTTTTCAGATTCTTTTTCTGGGCGGCCCACTCGCCCTTGCGAATCACGAAACTCGGAACGACCGGAAGACCTTCGGCCGCGATCAGTCGTTTCGCGACGTCCTTATCCATACCGACCGCCGAAGCGAGAACGCCGCAACCGACGTACGCGACTTCCGCGAGCTCGAGCAAACCTTGGACCGTTCCATCCTCGCCGTTCGTTCCGTGCATCACCGGGAAAACGACGTCGAACGCGGCCGCACTTCCGCCCACACCTAACGCGACCACTCCCGTTTCGGTAGTCCCCGGATTCGACGGCAGGACGACTTCCGGGAGGTTCCGATAGATCGGAAGTGAAACAGTTTGGCTCTGAAGAAGCGCCGGATCGGCGAGGTGCCATTTCCCGTTTTTATCGATACCGATCGGGATGATTTCGAATTTCGAGCGATCTAAATGATTGATGACGCTCGCCGCCGAACGGAGGGCAACTTCATGTTCTCCGGACCGGCCACCATAGAGCACTGCGACACGAATCTTCTTCATCTTTTTCAGTCTAACCCGCTTCTCTTGAAAGTCGAAAGCCTTCGGGATTAGAGTCGGAAAGCATTTTCACCGTTACTATCGAAATGGAGCGCCTATGGCGTCGACTACGAAAAGCCACGATTTGAACTCTCACCTCTGGGATACGAGCGCCCTTTATCGGGATGCCGTCCAGCAACTCGACGAAGCCGCACGCGTGATGAACCTCGACTTGAACATCGCCGAGCGCCTGAAGGTGCCGAAGCGTGCGATGATCGTCTCCGTTCCGATCCGTCTCGATAACGGAAAAATTAAAGTATTCGAAGGCTACCGCGTTCAGCACAACATGACCCTCGGGCCCGGTAAGGGCGGGATCCGCTTCCATCCGGAAGTGAACCTTTCCGAAGTCGCCGGCCTCGCGATGCTCATGACCTTCAAGTGCTCGCTCACTGGACTTCCACTTGGCGGCGCCAAGGGCGGCATTCGAGTCGATCCGAACCAACTTTCCCGCCAAGAGCATCAATCGCTCATGCGTCGGTACACCACCGAGATCAATATGATCATCGGGCCGGATAAGGACATCCCGGCGCCCGACGTCGGCACCGATGCCCAGCACATGGCTTGGATGATGGACACTTTTTCGCAAGAAAAAGGTTACACTATTCCGGGCGTCGTCACCGGTAAACCGGTCGAAGTCGGCGGGTCGCTCGGTCGCGCTGAGTCCACCGGACGCGGCGTGATTTATACCGTTCAGCACGCGGCGAAGCTCATGGCCGACCGCGGAGAAAACGGACCGAAAATCGACGGATCCACCACGGTGACCGTGCATGGATACGGAAAAGTCGGAGCAGTCGCAGCGACGGAAGTATTCGCACTCGGCTGTAAAGTTCTCGCCGTCTCCGATTATCTCGGCGCGATTTACAACAAGAACGGCCTGAACATTCCGAAAGTGAATGAGTGGGTCGCCAAGAACAAGACCGTCGTCGGATATCCGGAAGCGGATGCGATTTCGAACGAGGAGCTCCTGGCCATTAACGTCGACGTCCTGATCCCGGCCGCAATCGATGGCGTGATCACCATGGATAACGTCCACAACGTGAAGGCGAAAATCATCGCTGAGGGCGCAAACGGACCGATTTCGACGGATGCCCTGAAGGTCCTCGAAGATCGCGGAGTGTTCGTTATTCCGGACGTTCTCTGTAACGCCGGCGGCGTCATCGTATCGTACTTCGAATGGGTCCAAGGGCTCCAAAACTTCTTCTGGAACGAAGCCATGGTGAACGAAAAACTCGCCGAGGTTCTCGCGAGTGCCTTCAAACGCGTGGCCGACGTCCAGCTGAAATACAAATGCGGAATGAAGACTGCCGCCCTGATCACGGGTGTCGATCGCTTAAACAAGGCAATGCTCCTCCGGGGCTTGTTCCCTTAACAGGGCAGGCGGGTCCTCTAATCGTTTGATCGAGTCAGGCTCTCCGTCTATCCTCAGGGAATGCGGAGAGCCTTTCTCATTCTAATCTCGGCGTCGGCCGTGCTCGGATCCATTCCGAGCGCACGGGCGTGGTACGATCACACCACCGTTATGAACCAGGTCCAGAAGCGCCTCGAGGCCGAGTTCCCACACCCGGGCGAAGGCGGCGAGTGGAATCGCCCGATCCCGGTCGATCCGATCGCGACGACGACCCGTTTCTACGAAATCGCTTCGCTACTCCTCCTTCAGTCACGCGCCGCGGGCGGCCTGCCTTCGAAGGACGCCCATACGATTCACGATCTGATCCGCCTCGGTGCCGAAGATCCTGATCACGGAATGGACGCCGATCTTCCCGATTCCGCCGATCCGAGCGATGACCGTAAATACATGGGCGGCACGAAGGGCCTCTCCTCCCAAGGCTTCCGGCATATGTACTGGAGCGGATGGGACTGGCACAAGCCGATCACGACGCTTCAGTTTCCCACCCGACCACTTGGTCAAGCACCGGACCGGATCGATTTTTTAGCCAACGAAGCACGCGACCGAATTCGGAAGGGCGATTTGAATTGGGGTGCCCGCATTCTCGGGTGGACCCTTCACTACCTCCAAGATTTGACCCAACCCTTCCACGCCGTCCAAGTTCCGACCCTCGAGATGATTCCGTGGCGGGCGCTCTTCGCCTGGCCGCCGAACGACGCGTTCGCGAACTTTTCCCGCGAATCGTCCCGGGTGATCACGAACTATCACTGGGCCTACGAAGGCTACGTTCGCCACGCACTTCTCGCCGGAAATGCATCGCCGTTTCGAGAGTGCTTCGAAAAATCCGGCGGCTCGCTCCTGGTAAATTCTCCGCGCGATCTCGCACTCGAGATTGCGAGCCGATCCGTCGCTCGAGCGACCGAAACCGGCAAGGCACTGGTCGCGTTCGTCGGAACGCATCTGAAAGAACCCGCGGTCAGCGTTCCGCTCAATCCCGCCCAAGTCGACGTCGAAGACCTACTCACGAATCCGGCTCGTGCCGCGCTTCGCGACCGCCTAAATGCTGTGACCTGCGAATCGCTGCGCCTTTCGACCGACGCGTCGATATGGATCACGCGGTGGGTTTTCGCCCGCTAAGATCCTGACTTATAGCCGTGCTCCACTCTCCGAGCATTCCGTGCGCTTTTCGGGAATACCACCCTTGAGCAATTTGCTCCCGAACCGTTCGCAGGAGATTGCTTGTCCGGCCATCTCGATCGCGGATTACCATTCCGTAAACTGCTAACTCAAGCCAAGGTCCTAGCGAGTCGCCATCAGCCGGCAGTTTAATCAAACGAACCGGTACCGAGAACTTGGCCGGCGCTCTTCGATGAATTCGGTCTCCACACTCAAAAACCAACACGAGCCCCGCTGACGATTTTTCGTTCGCCGACGGGTTTGGGTAAGCCACCTCAAGCGCAGCGATCAATCGATTTCGCCAAAAGTCGACTGCGGTCTGATGGGCCTGAGCCGTTTTCGAATCGACAACGATTCCGAGGTTCCTCGCGCCCAGAATACCGGCAAAGTAGCGGCTCAGAGGCAATCCAAGATCGCCTGCTTCCCTAGCCAGATTTTGTTTCTCGGTTTCTTGGAGTCGAAGCAAATAGGAGGTCGTCATAACCGCCAGTACTGCAATTTCCGGACAATCCCGAATTTCGAATGGAGCACCTGAACCGATGAGCGGGCTTGCCGTCGACTTCATTCCGCACTGCTATGGAATTTCAGCAGCCCCGTAACCCATGAGACTAAAAGCGAAATATTTTCCGAAATCCGGACTGATATCACCCGGACTGATATCAGTCCGGATTTCGGACGAACTTACCCCAAATAAATCCACCATCTACCTTGAGCACAATATTCCTTCACAGCCGCTCTGGACCGAGCCGGGATCGGGAGGCAAAATATCGCCGAGACCCCATCCATCGGGTGCGATCTCTACCGACTACTCGAAGCGGATCTTCGACCGGGTTAGCGCCGCGTAATTCCGAGTTCCTTCATTTTTAACTGCAGTCCTTTACGCGAAAGGCCGAGTTTTTCGGCCGTTCGGGTGACATTTCCCTGCGCTTCATCGAGCGCTAGTTCGATTAGCGCGCGTTCGGTTTCTTGGGTTTTTCGGCGAACAGCTTCTTTAAATCCGAGCGGCTCACCATCACTCGTTCCCGAGCTCACGCCGTAAACTTCACTCGATACTTCTTCGGGAAGGTCGTGACCCGTCAGCGTATCGGAATCGGCAAGCAGAACCATCCGCTCGATCACGTTTTCCAGCTGGCGGAGATTTCCCGGCCAACGAAAATCGCGAAGGGCGGCTCGAGTGGCGGGGGCGACCCGAGTGACCGTTTTCCCAAGCCGGGCATTAAACTGGGAAATGAATCGATCGACAAAAGCATCGATGTCTTCCTTCCGTTCGCGAAGCGCCGGAAGCTGTACGGGAACGACATTCAATCGGTAATAGAGATCTTCCCGAAATTTTTTATCCCGAACTGCTTCGGCAAGGTCCTGGTTCGAAGCCGCGATGATTCGGACGTTCACCCGGATAGTCGAGAGTCCTCCGACCCGTTCGAGTTCACCATCGCGAAGCGCCCGAAAGAGTTTCGCCTGGGTTTCGAGCGGGAGTTCGCCGATCTCATCGAGAAAAAGCGTCCCTTCGTGCGCGAGTTCGAGCCGTCCGGCGCGCGAAGAAACCGCACCCGAGAAGGCGCCGCGCTCGTAACCGAAAAGCTCGCTCTCGATCAGGGGGCCAGGAATAACGGCACAATTCACCTTAATCAGCGGGCGGTCGCTACGTGAGGACCGTCGATAAATTTCTTGAGCGACGAGTTCCTTCCCCGTTCCGCTTTCACCGGAAATCAAAACCGTGGAATCCGAGCCGCCGATCTTTTCGATTACGCGATGGAGTTCGCGACTTCGGGGACTATTCTCAAAAAGAGAATAGCCTTCGCTTGCGCGCGGCGCGGCCGTGGCCGTGGCTTGAGACTTCGGTGTCGGTTCGTCGAAAACAGGTTCCTTCATGCGCTCATGATGGGTGCGGCACGCTTTGTCGATCACCTCGAGGAGCTCTGACTGGTCGAAGGGCTTCGTGATGAAGTCGAAGGCGCCATTTTTGAGCGCATTAACTGCACTTTCGACGGTACCGAAGGCCGTAATCATCACGACGGGAACCTGGGATTGGTGCCGTTTTGCGTGCTCGAGAACTTCCATGCCACCGAAACCCGGCATATAGAGATCCGTAACGATCGTGTCGAGTTCTTCGCTCTCGATCGCATCGACCGCTTCGCGTGCATCCGAAAAACAAAGGACTTCGAATCCGGCTCGCTCTAGCATGGCCTGAATCACGAGACCCATATTTTTTTCGTCGTCGACAACGAGAACCCGACCCTTCATGGCGCCTCCGGAAGGATAATACGGAACTGAGTCGTCACCCCGGGAACCGAGGAAACTTCGATCGTTCCACCGTGGGCTTGGATAATTTTACGACAAATCGGAAGCCCAAGACCCGTACCCGAGGGATCCGTAGTGAAAAACGGTATAAAGATTTTTTCGATATTCTCACGCGAAATTCCTGGCCCGTTATCTTCGATGGTGACGCGAATCATCGAGTTTAGGTCGTCGGTTTCGAATGCATCGAGCGAAACCACGACGCGCTTCTCGACCTCGCCCCGTGAAGCGTCGCCGCGAGAGACATCCCACTTCCGGAGTGCCTTGAACGCGTTTTGGATGAGGTTCAAAAGAACTTGGTGGATCTGCTCAGGCGCGCAGCGAATCCGCGCCTTCAGAAGTGAAGACTGAAGGCGAAGGTCGACATCTTCAGGAGCCGTCGGTGAAAGCAGCATCACTAGTTTCTGGATCAAATGGTTCAGATCGATTTCTTTATATTCCCGAGTCGCGGACGGTTTCGCGTAGTCGAGAAACTGGGTCACGACACCGTTCAGACGATCTGCTTCTTCGACAATGACGGACAGAAACCGACTCTCCGGGCGATTTGCCGTCGGATCGAGGTACTGGGCCGCGCCTTTGATTGCGCCGAGCGGATTCCGAATCTCATGCGCGAGACCGGCGGCCATCTCCCCAAGCGTCGCCAACCGTTCGACTTCCCGTTCTCGGTCGAAAACCGAAGATTTTTCGATCAATTCGGCGACGCGGTCCGCAAACGGCTCCATATCCCGAAGAATCGACCAGTTCGCACCATACTCTTCGGGAGGGTGGGGTACGTCGAGCACCGCGATACCGAGCACCCGTCCATCTTTCGCAAACGGGAAGACGATGTTTCCGCCGAGCATGTGAATCGCGTCGCGCCAGACGCCATACCGATTCTTTAACTCCTGGCCCGCCATGCGCTCGATCTCGTCCTCGAGCATCTGATCGAGGAGAACTTGGGATTTCCCGCGCGCATGCGCAAGGGCATCGAAAATCGGGTGATGTTTAGGAATATCGACCGGAGCATGCGTGAGCCGGGCGCCATCCCCGATCGCGCGTTCCCGCCGGAAAAGCTTCGGGTCCGAGGACTGGATATAGAACGCGAGTCCTTCGGGCTTCAAAACGCGCACGACGAATTTCTCAAAAACCGTGAGCGAATCCTTCGGGTTCACCACGAGCGCGAGATCACGAACGGCGGCATCGATTTCCTTTTGAAAAACGATTTCACGCCGGGTGAGCACCCGACCGATCACGTACCGGATAAACGTCCGAATCGGCTCGAGAAGGGTCAGCAAAAAGAACGAAACGATAAACGAATTCACGAAAAAGAGCGCAAGTTCGTGGGCCCACGATCGGACGAGGGAGAAAACTGCAGCGAGAAGGACCGCCACGACAACGATCACGAGGAAACGCGAAATGAGGCTTCCGATATTCAGAAGCCGCTGCTGCGTAATCGCCTGGGAGATAAAAAAGAGGAAGATCGTGAGCGCGAAGTTCCCGAAGATCGGAATCGCAAGCGGAAGGCCCGGAACGTGATCCATCAGCGATGTCGCGAGGACGAGTAACGTCGCCGAGTAGAGTAGAAATCGGCGCTGAACCCCGACGACCGGATTCAGTTTTCGATCGAAGATCATTAGAATCACGATCTGAATCGCGATCAACGTGGGCGCGAAATATATGAAGTTCTTGATGAGTTCATTTCGCTCGAGCCCAAGCAAAACCATGACCGTCATCGCGAGGCAGAGCGCAAGCGACCCAAAGAATAGGATCCGCGAGGTCATCCACCGCTCGATCCGCATCATCGACTGAATGAACAAGAGCCCGACCGGGGCAACCCAGGCATTCAGGCTGAGGTGATAACCGTACCAACCGTTCTCTGGCCAAACCGTCGAGATGAAATAGAAAAGCGCCCAAGCCGAGATGACGGTGCAGCCGATCGCATAAAGCAGAAAGAGCTTGTTCCGAACGTTCCGCGCGAAGGTTGCGAATCCGAGAGAAAAGCTCGTGAGGGATACGAGTAATGCGGTCTGGGCTAGTGCGTCCATGAGGGGATTTCTACCTGCTGACTAGTAACCGATATCGCGCAGATTGTCAGGAAACTGACCGAGGCAAACTCTGATTTAAGGTTCCGCCCTTCCGAGCCGAAACGCTTC
>JBBQMV010000095.1:0-8479 GCA_038329315.1 Bdellovibrionia bacterium
ACGACAATTACGATCGCGAAAGGGAGCAAGTAACATGAAAAAGCTTCAAACGATTCTCGCGGCCTCGCTGATCGCTTGCTCCGCCTTCGCGGCCGAGCGGGCAAATCCAAACGCGGCTCCGACCGAGCCGACGATCGAAGCGGCCGCTCCGGCAACGCCCGCCGCTCCGCTTCCGGCGGAAATGGTGGCTCCGGAAGTCGCGGTGGCTCCGGCCGCGGCTGCCACGACCGCGAACGCGGCGCCTTCCCTCGAAGCACAATTAAAAGAACTCGATAGTCCGATGAACCAAGCGCCCGCCGGCGTGACGAAAGAGAAACTCTACGTCGTTCAGTCCCGCTACAACCCCCTCAAGGGTCGCTTCGGAATGAGCCTCGGCGTCGCTCGGAACTTCACGGGTTCAAGCTACCTGAACATGACCCAAGTGAACGGCGATATTCGTTATCACTTGAGCGATCGCTGGAGTCTGAACCTCGGCGGTGCATACGGATTTAACAGCTTCACCGCTGACGCCGACAAGCTGATGACCACGAGCGGGATCGTACCGGACGCCGCGTACGTGAAGAGCCGTGAACACATCATGGCCGCTTTCAACGTGTTCTACGGGAAATTTCGCCTCAGCATGGACCAGGTCTTCTATTTCGACCAATACGTCGCGGCTGGCCCTGGCCTTATCCAAACCCAATTCGGATCCGCGCCATCGGGGAACCTCGATGTCGGTTTCGTTTTCTGGGCCGGCAAGCGCGGCGAAGTCCGCATCGGGCTTGAAAATGAATTCTTTAACGAAAAGCGGATGAAGTCTGAAAGCTTCGAACGCCATAGCCTCGCTCACCTCGACATCGGCTATACTTTCGGTGAATCGTCCGAAGCGACGGAGCGGCAATGAAGACCCACGCGAAGATCTTAGGCCTCACCGCCGCTCTCCTCTTCGCGGCAGCGTGCGGAAAGCACGGCGATTATCTTTATTACCTCGGGCCGAAAGCTCCGGACACTCACCTCGCGGTGAGCGTGAAGGAAATTCACTCGTCGGGCGCGATCGACATCCTCTGGATCATCGACAATAGCTCGTCGATGGGCGCCCACCAGCAGGCCGTCGTAAAGAACACGAGCCAGTTCATGCACGCGTTCGTGCAAAACCGGATTTCGTGGAAGATGGGCCTCATCTCGACCGATAGAGCCGAAAAGCCGTATGTCGGATTTGCGAAACCATTCGATTACACGGATCCGAATCCGGAAGCGACTTTCGGTACGGCCGTGAACGATCTCGGACTCGGCGGCGATACCACCGAACGGACGTTCGAGCCGATCCTCAAGGCGCTCACCGAGCATCCTGACTTCGCTCGACCGAATGTCCCGCTCGCCGTCCTGATCGTTACGGACGCGACTGAACAAAGCTCGATCGACGCTCCGACCTTTATTACCCAGTTCCGCGGGGTCGTCGGTTCGCGACAGCTCTTCGTTTACCCGGTGCTTGCCGCCACGGATCTCGCTCCTCCGGGTGGATGCGAACCAGACGAATCCCCCTATAACTACGTCGGCTCACCCTACGAAACTTTCGCTTTGAACGCGAAAATCTCTCACGCTTACTCGATTTGCGACCCGAACTTCGGGGCGAACCTCGGAAAAATCGGCGAAGAAATCGTTCAGCAGATTTTCCACCCGGAAATTCGCCTGACGAAGCGCCCGAAGCCATCGTCGATCGTCGTGAAGTATCATGGAAGCGCACTTCCCTCGGGCCCGAAATCCGTAGGCGGAATGTGGTACTACGATCACGAAAGTAATTCGGTCATCTTCTACTCCCTCGACTTCGCTCACGACGATACCGCGAACGTGGAAATCGAATTCGCCACGGACGATGGACTCCCGGATACGGGAACGGCGCCGGAAGCAAACGGAATTACCCTTTCGCCTGCCCGCTTGAGTACTCCCGCGACGGGCTCGGATAACTGGTTCGAATTCGACCTCCACCTCGATAGCCCGCACGACTACCCGAGTGGCGGCGTTACGCTACCTCCGATCGTGATCGAAGGTGCGAAGAAGCTGAAGGTTTACTTCACGAAGATCGACACTGAAAAGGGCTACGATTTCGTCCAGATCTTCGACTCGAACAAGAACAAGATCCAAGAGTTCACCGGTGATATCCCCGATGCCTTCTGGAGCGCGGAAATCCCCGGCGACCGCTGCCAAGTCAACATCGCCGCCGACGGCAGCGGTAACGGCTTCGGCTATTCGATCACGAAGGTCTCGGCGGTTTTCCGCTAGCCGCGCGGGTCATTCCGCGAGACCGGTGGCCGCTTCTTTTTCTTCCGTTTAGGTTTCACAGATGGAGTCGGGCGCGGCTCGATTGATTTGCCTTGAATCTTATCGCTAATCTTTCCCGGAGCATCTTCGATGATTTGCCTCACATCGCCGAGGCTCTGGTTCGGAACCGATTTCTTTTCGCCGTACGAGAGCCCTGCGGAGAGGCCGTCCGCAGAGACTTTAAAGGGGTCCGGCCCGACTCCATTATAGGGGGGAAGATTATCTTTCGGAACGATATCGAGCGCGCGCAGCGCCCGGATGATGTCGATCCCGATCCCGGCCACGAAATTCCGGTAACCGTTCGCGTGATCGATTCCGATCCCGGTGTTGAACATATAAATGTTCACGTCGACGCTTCCGGTTCCGTGGAGGCGGTTCCGCTCGCTCGAGATACGGCTGACCTCGTAGTAAGTGCCGAGGGCCATATCGCCTTTAAAATGGTTGAACTGAAAGAAAGTATACGTGCCGCCGACGCGGGGCTGGAGCGTCGCGTACTGGCCGACGTCGCGGGACTCGTCCGAGAGAAGCGCGGTATTCGGCGTGCCGGCGACGAAGAGGACGCTCGCGCCAAGCTGGAAATAACGATTCGGCGTCCAGCCGATCCCCGCGGCGATCACGGTCGGCATAATGATGTCTTGGCTAAATCCGGGCATGTCGACTTGGTTCGCCGAATTCGGATTTCCACGAATCGTATTTTGGCTGCTATAGCTGAGGCCTAGCGTCAGGTGCCTCGGAAGTTTATAGAGCGCGCCGACTTTAAATCCGGTAGAGACCGTGTTTTCATTCGCCCCCCCGATCTGTCGATTTGCTTTCGCGAGATCGAGACTGAGGCCGAGGGCGAAAGTATTCTTTAGGAACATGCGACCGGCCGAGATCTCGAGTTCACGCACGGAAACCTCGGCTTGGACCGTCTTTCCCGTGACCGGTGAAACATACGTGCCATTTTCGAGCGTCGGCGAAAAGGACGTGATCGCGAACCCCCAGGGCGGTGGATTTACCGCGAGACCGTAGTACGTACTTTTGATCGGAGTGTCGGTGTTTTGGATTTGGCGGTCGGTGTATTCGGTGCCGGTGATTTGGGCGTTCACGGTACCCATCAGCATCGCGAAACCGGCGGGATTTAATTCGGAGGCACCGATATTAAACGGGAGAGCGACCGTGGCGCCGGCCATCCCGATTACCGTGTCATCCCCGCGGGCGCCGGCACTCCATCCGTTATAGGCTTTCGTTCGCTGCGAATATGGAAAAGTCGGCACGAGCGCATTCGCACTCACCGGGAGGGTAAAGCCGACCAGAATCGCTAATCGGAACGAACGGTTCAGGTTCACGCGCATCAATCTAAAGCCATGGGCTACCGGGGTGAGAGGGAGGCCACCACCGGATCGTTAGGTACGCCGATTCCCGTCAGCCACCGAAAGCCAACAAGGGCATACTCGTGACCCACGCTATCCGAGGAATAGAGGCTATGACCGACCGAGCCAAAGAGGAGGAACTGCTTGCTGATCGTGGTGACAAGACCGAGATTCGCTTTCAAGATCGCTTCGCGGTTTCCTTCCGCATCGGAAGCCACGGCTTGTTCCGTCGTCACTTCCGCCATCGCGCCTATGCGATTCGAAAGCGGCATTCCGAGGCCGACGCCGGCGGCGAGGAAGTCTTGAGTGTCCGGCACTTTCGAGTAAGTGTACGCGAGGTTCGCGGTCATCACGACGTCGCCGTTCTTGATCTGTCCGACTTTTTTCGTCATCAGGAACGGAAGGGTCGTCTCGGTTTGGAGCTTGTGCGCCCCTTCCTCATCATCTGGCGGATTAATCAGCGCGACCTGTGGATAGAACGCGATTTCGAGCTCCGCCGCTTCGTCGTTAAAGAAGGAATACTTAATGCCGACTTTCGACTCTCCGACTTTCGAGGTGCTCGCGGCTTGGCCGTCGTTCCGGGTGTACGGTACTTCATATTTCAACTGAAGATTATCTCCGATCCCGTAGTTGATATCGAGAAGCGGGATTTCGAAATCTTTCTCCGCATTCGTGAGGTCACCGTCCGCAACGACATTGATTTCCCAGCGGTTACAGCCGGGAGTAGCCGGGTCGTCGACATTGAGCGGCGGCGACTGGGGCGTCGATTCCGGGCCGACTTCATCTTCGCCGCCCTTACAGTTCATGGTGAGTAAGTGAAAGTGACCTCGCGAAGACTTCGCGACACTTTCTTCGTGAGTGAGAGTTCCATTCACGACCGATTCGCCGGCGTGGGCCGAAATCGTCGAAAGGGCCAGGGAGAACGCGATCAGAGCAATCCCGAAATACTTCATGTTACGGCCCCTAATGACGTGAACGAGTCGCCGCCAGAATTCTTCGGCTGGCGGAGTGAATAAAGAATCGTGGCGATCAAAATCGCGAGGAGGATCAGCGAAGAGTAACCCGTCCCGAGATCAAGACCACCCTTCTCGTGAGTCTTCGTCAGGACGTCGCCGAAAGTAGCGCCGAACGGGCGGGTCAGAATAAACGCGATCCAGAAGAGCAAGACGCGTGAGATCTTCGTGGTGAGCGTCAAGGTGAGAATTACCGCAAGCACGCCGGTGATCAAAAGCCAGCTTCCGAAGAAACCAAGCCCCGAATCATCCGCCAAGAAATCTCCGAGCGCCGTGCCCAGCGTGTTTGAAAAGAGAATCGTGATCCAATAAAAGATCTCCGCTTTGCGGGTTTGGATATTCGTCACTTCGAGGTTTCCGACCGTAAAGCGCCAAGCCGCGAGGAGTCCAAGAAGGATCGTCACGAGAATCGCAGCGCCTTTCGTGTAACCGAGCTCCAGCGTGCGATCCATGTAGTCCGACATCGTCGTACCGGCGGTGCTGGTCGCGATAATGACGGTCCAAAACAAGAAAGGATAATGCTTCTTCGAAGCCAGCTGGGTTCCGAGCGCCAGGATGAAGAGCCCGAAAAAGATAAGCGTACTGAGCCCGTAGCCCACGTGCATGGTCATCGAAAGCCAGTCCCCACCGGTCTCACCGAGGGTCGTCGCCGTGATCTTCATCAGCCAAAAGATGGCCGTAATCGCCGGGAGCTTGTTCACGAAGTCGATTGCGTGTTTATCGGATGAAGTGTTCATGGCCTGGGAATACTGAATCAAGATGAACTGAAAATGAACCAGAAAATCAACGGATTACTGCCCATCACCGAAGGGGTGCGCCGCGCGGGGTTTTGGGCTAGAAGACCCAAGAAGGATAAAGCCTGGGCATGCGCATCTTACTCGTAGAAGACCAGACCTTGATCGGAAAAGCCGTTCAGCGAGGCCTCGTCGAAGAAGCATTTGCCGTCGACTGGGCGACCTCACTGACCGACGGCCTCCATCTCGCGCTCGAGTTCGACTACGACACGATTATTCTCGACCTCATGCTACCCGACGGGTCCGGATTCGAACTCCTCTCCGAGCTTCGGAAAAAAAACTACCAGACGCCGGTCCTCATTCTTTCCGCGCGCGACGCCCTCGAAGACAAATCCCGTGGATTCAATCTCGGCAGCGACGATTACCTGGTGAAACCGTTCGCGTTCGAAGAACTACTCGCTCGGGTGCGCGCCCTCACTCGCCGGAAATACGGTTACCTGAAGCAACAGGTCGAGGTCGGCGGACTCACCCTCGATTTTGCTGCCCGAACCGCGCAGGCGGGCGGGATCGTCCTCAATCTCACTTCGAAAGAATTCGCTTTGCTTGAACTGGTCGTTTTACGGCGGACGCATATTCTGTCGCGTGAAAAAATCATCGAACACCTCTACGCCGAAGACGCGGAACAAGAGAGCAACGTCATCGACGTTTTCATCAATAAGCTGCGTCGCAAACTCGAGGCCGCCGGAATCGGCCCACTGATCGAAACGGTCCGTGGCGAAGGATACGTGGTGCGATGAAACCCGCGGCACTCCCCTCCCGGATTCTCGCCGTATCCGGGCTCGTGCTTCTTGTATTCGCGGGCGCGAGTATCGGAATCCTCTACCGCGCCCAGACCCAGCTCGCTACCCAGGCGATGGATAGCCTTCTTAAGAACAATGCCTTCGCGCTTTCGTCCTTAATCAATTCGCAGCCAAACGGAACGGTTGGACTCGAAATCACCCCGCTCGCGCTTTCCGACTACCAGAACGCCGCTTCCGGCGAGTTTTTCCGATTTATCGATCCGAAGACCGGAAAGGTTTATCAGGAGAGCATCGGCGCCCCGAAAATCGAATGCCCGCTCCATTCCGCCGGGAGCATGACCGGCGAGATCGAGTCGCCAGCCCCCTACCGGATCCGCAGTATTTTCTTCCAGCCCGAAGTAGAGCCCGAAGAAGCCCGCCGCCAGTCATTCGACCGGAGCTGGATTTGCCTGGTCGTTGGTGCGAGTAAAGAGCCGTACCGTGTCCTCGTTTTCCAAACACTGCTCTCGACGATCCCCGTCCAAATTTTCCTGATCGTCATCGCGATTGCCGCTCTGCTGGTCTTAGTTCGCAAACTAACCGCCGATCTTTCGAACCTGACGCGCGCTCTGAAGACGACGGATTTCACCGCTACCCATAAATTTCCGCCGCTTCCCGAAGCCCGGACGCTCGAAGTCCAAGCCGTCGTCGAAAAGCTCGCCGATCTCCACCGTCAGGCCGCAGACGTCTATCAGGAAATGTGGCACTTTCTTGGCCGAGCGGCTCACCAACTCAAAACGCCGGTCGCTGCCATCTCCGCGACGCTTCAAGTCTTGGTGCGGAAAGATCGCACGAAAGATGAACTCCTCCTCGGCCTCGCCGATCTCCAAACGGGAGTCGATCTCCTGGCTACGCTTTCAAAGAAGTTAATCGATACTTCACGGGTTCCGCTGAAACCACCCACTGAACTCGAATCGATCGACCTCGAGGAGTTCTTTGCGACCCAACTTAAAGTGTATCGAGCTCGCGCCGAAGAAGGCGGAGTTGAGATTCGCCTTACCGGTTCCCCGGCGGCTTCGGTGAAAGGATCGCTTACGCTCATGGCAGAAATATTCGGAAACCTGATCGAAAATGCGATCCTCTATTCCGAAGGAAAGGGGCCAGTCGAGATCGCGTGGCGGACGGAAGAAGGGCGAGTTTTTATCTCCGTTTCGGATCGCGGCCCGGGGATCCCCGCATCCGTGAAAGCGAACCTATTCCGTCCATTTGTGCGGGGCGACGAACGCAGGGTTGCCGGCAGCGGCCTCGGACTTTCAAGCGCATTTAAGGCTACTACTCTGCTGGGTGGTGATTTACGACTCGTAGAGTCAGGGCCCGGGGGCAGCACCCTCACGGTCACCTTGTTCGTCGGATAAGCGAAAAGGCGTTCATTTTCGATTCATTTCAGGTTGGTATCGAGGGATGAGGAGATCACCCATGAACCATTCGATTGTCCGCCTTGTGATGCAGGTTCCCCTCCTCGTCCCCCTCTTCGTCCTCCTCTTCGTTTCCACCGCGCACTCCGCCTCCTCGATTCCCGAATTTCATAAACTCGACGGAAATATTTATCGCGGAGGCCGCCCCGGCACCCCAGGTATCACCTACCTCGATGGTCTCGGAATCACGACGGACATCGACCTCGAAAACAATACCTCCGCGGTTTCCGCCGAGCGTTCGGACGCGGGACAAGCCGGAATTAATTTTGTCTCCATTCCGATGTCCGCGAGTGCCATTCCGCAGGACCCGGACGTAAACAATGCACTCGCGCGCATTATAAATGCTGGCGGAGCACCGATCTTCATCCACTGCATGCATGGCCAAGACCGCACCGGACTCATCATCGGCCTATACCGAGTCGAACACGATAAATGGACACCGGCCGACGCTTACCGGGAGATGCTCCAAGACGGATTCCATCCTTCACTCAAGGCACTCGATCACTACTTCAAAATGCGGACGGGATATGCGCCATAATTTATTCCTACTGACGGTCTTTTTTCTGAGCGGCGCGGCCACGGCCGCGTCTCCGGTTCCTTCCTTTAAGAAGGTCATGCTGGTCATCTTCGAAAACGAGGACGCGAGTAAGGCCATCGCCCAACCTGGGTTTCGAGCCTTCGCCGCCAAAGGGGCGAACCTCACGAATCTGGTCGCCGAAACTCATCCGTCCCAACCCAACTACGTCGCACTCGTCTCGGGCGATATGCACGGGGTAAAAGGCGACGGATCGGTCGATATCGAAGCCAAGCACATCGGCGATCTCTTGG
>JBBQMV010000096.1:0-8458 GCA_038329315.1 Bdellovibrionia bacterium
ATTCCTACCGCTTCGACGGCGATCGCACCTGGCTCCAAATGCACCCGGCGCTCTCGCCGTATAAAGTCGCGATTTTCCCCCTGATGAAAAAAGGCGGAATGTCCGAGTATGCGGAAAAGCTCTATACGGACCTGAAGAAGCATTTTCGCTGCACGACCGACGAAGCGGGTTCCATCGGGAAGCGCTACCGTCGCCAAGACGAGATCGGCACGCCATTCTGCGTGACCGTCGATTTCGACACGATCGAAAAACACACCGTAACGCTACGTCACCGTGACACGATGGAAACCATCGGTGGTCGCGTCCCTGTGGAGAAACTCGTCGATGTCATCCATGACCAAATCGAAAACTGGGGCCGCTAAACGCAGCCTTCCGAAAACCTCCAAGGCGAAATCCGCCAAGGGCAAACCCTCACCTAAAAAAGGGATCCTGAAAATGGGTTCCAAATCGGTCGCGGGTAAAACCTCCGTAAAATACGTCTACTCGTTCGGTGGCGGAAAAGCCGATGGCGCGGAGACGATGAAGGAACTCCTTGGTGGGAAGGGCGCGAACCTTCACGGAATGACGAAGCTCGGATTACCCGTTCCTCCTGGCTTTACGATCACGACGGAAGTTTGCGCCTATTTTTACGGTGGCGCGAAAGGCG
This sequence comes from Bdellovibrionia bacterium, assembly GCA_038329315.1. GTDB lineage: Bacteria > Bdellovibrionota > UBA1018 > UBA1018 > UBA1018 > JACMQW01. The sequence goes on from JBBQMV010000096.1 coordinate 647, forward strand.
AACACCGATACCCAGGTAGTTTCGAAGCCGAAATGCGGGCCGCGATCACGAAGATGGAGAAGCAAATCGGGAAAAGATTCGGCAACGCCGAAGATCCACTCCTCGTCTCCGTCCGCTCGGGCGCGCGCGCTTCGATGCCGGGAATGATGGATACGATCCTGAATCTCGGCCTAAACGACCAAACGGTCGCGGGATTGATCGCGAACTCCGGAGACGAACGCTTCTCATACGATTCCTATCGCCGTTTCATCGCGATGTACGCGGATGTCGTCTTGAATGTTCATTCGAACCAATTCGAAATCGCGCTCGAAGATCTCAAGCACGAGCGCGGGGTCGAGCTCGATACCGAACTTTCCTCGACCGATCTGAAAAATCTCGTCACGAAGTTTAAGCAGATCGTAAAATCTGCCGGCCAAAAATTTCCGGAAGACCCCTGGGATCAGCTCCGAGGTGCCATCGGCGCCGTATTCGGGTCGTGGATGAATCCACGCTCAAACACCTACCGGAAACTAAACGACATCCCCCAAGCCTGGGGAACGGCCGTTAACGTCCAGGCGATGGTTTTCGGAAACATGGGCGACGACTGCGCGACCGGCGTCGCGTTCACTCGCGACCCTTCGACGGGCGTCCGCAAGTTCTTCGGAGAGTTTCTCGTGAACGCTCAGGGCGAGGACGTCGTTTCGGGCATTCGTACGCCCCAGCCGATCAACGAATCTTCCCGCACCGGCGAAACGAAAGGGCTCCTCACCCTCGAGAAGGTTATGCCGAAGCCGTACGCCGATCTCGTGAAAGTTTACCAAAAGCTCGAGAAACATTACCGCGACATGCAGGACATCGAGTTTACGATCGAGAAGTCGAAACTCTACATGCTCCAAACGCGGAACGGAAAACGAACCGCTGCGGCCGCCGTGAAAATCGCGGTCGACATGGTCGCCGAGAAGTTAATCACGAAGGAAGAAGCGATCATGCGGGTCGCTCCCGAACAGCTCGACCAACTTCTTCACCCTCGGCTCGATCCGAAGGCTCGAAAAGAAGTAATCGCGAAAGGCCTACCCGCGTCTCCGGGTGCGGCTTCCGGCCAAGTCGTATTCGATCCCGACACCGCTGAAAAATGGGTGAAGGAACTCGGACGTAAAGTGATCCTCGTGCGAATCGAAACCTCGCCGGAAGACATTCACGGAATGTCGGTCGCCGAAGGGATTCTTACCGCTCGCGGAGGAATGACCTCCCACGCGGCCGTCGTCGCGCGCGGAATGGGCAAGTGCTGCGTAGCCGGCTGCTCCGCGATTAAAATCTCGTATGACACGAAGAAGATCCAAACCGCCAGCGCGACGATCCTCGAGGGCGAATGGATTACGCTCGAAGGAACGACCGGCGAAGTGATCAAAGGGAAAGTCCCGACGATTCTGCCTTCCATCGACGATAACTTCAAAATCCTCATGGGATGGGTCGACGCTCACCGAACGTTAAAAGTCCGCACGAACGCTGATACGCCGCAGGACGCGAAAGTCGCGCGCGGATTCGGCGCCGAAGGTATCGGCCTTTGCCGTACCGAGCACATGTTCTTCGAGGCCGACCGAATCGACGCCGTTCGTGAGATGATTCTCGCGGATACGCTCGACGCCCGGAACCGCGCTTTGGAAAAAATCCTTCCGATGCAGCGCTCGGACTTCAAGGGAATTTTCCGCGAAATGAAGGGGCTGCCAGTCACCATCCGACTTCTCGACCCCCCCCTTCACGAATTCATTCCACACTCAGACGGCGAACTTCACGCCCTGGCTAAGAAGATCGACGTCACGTTCGAGCGCCTGAAACGAAAACAAGAAACGCTTCACGAATTTAACCCGATGCTCGGCCACCGCGGTTGCCGATTGGGAATTTCGTATCCAGAGATTTATCTCACCCAAATCCGCGCTATTCTCGAAGCTGCGTGCGAGCTCGTGAAAGAAGAGAAATTCGCAATCGAACCAGAAATCATGGTTCCGCTCGTTGGCGACTGGCGTGAACTTAAGTTCGTGCGCGATTACTGTGAAGAAGAAGCGGAAGCGATATTCAAAGAACAGGGCGTGACGATCCCGTACCTCATCGGCACGATGATCGAGCTTCCGCGTGCTTGCCTCACGGCCGGAGAAATTGCGAAACACGCCGATTTTTTCTCGTTCGGAACGAACGACCTCACCCAAACAACGTACGGTCTTTCGCGCGACGATTCTGGGTTGTTCCTCAAGGATTACCTCGAGGCGAAAATCTACGAGAAGGATCCGTTCGCCACGCTCGATCCACACGGAGTCGGGCGCCTGATCGATATCGCAATTAAAGAAGGCCGGGCGACTCGCAAGGGAATCAAGGTCGGTATCTGTGGTGAGCACGGCGGCGATCCGACGAGTATCGTCCTCTGCCATCACTATGGGCTCGATTATGTGAGTTGTTCTCCTTACCGCGTACCGATCGCAAAACTGGCGGCTGCCCAGGCCGCGATTCGAGAAAAGAACCGAAAACGAAATGAATAAAATCGTTCAAAGTGTACTCCTCCTCGGATTTTTCGCCTCCTCAGCTTACGCTGCCGATCGAACCCTCGACCTCTCGAACGGGTGTAAGGTCTACCAACTCGATCAGAAGAAATGGGTCGAAGTCGACGCAGCCGCCATGGACAAGATTACTCTCGCGGACTCGCAGATCCTGAAGGACGAAACCTTCACGGTCTTTAAAGTTTCCACGGGAACGTTCGGGGTGAATAAGAAGTGCATCGTTACGGACGATGCAGCACCGACGAACCGTCCGACGAACGTTCCACACCGAACCGCCGTTCCCGCGCCAGTGCGAGGCGACATGCATAGCCGATGGGCCGCAGTTTTCAGCTTCGGCTACAACATGCTTCAGGCCGGAAATCAGAAGACGACCTACGTCGGCGTAACCACTGAAGACAAAGTGAAGTATAAAGGGTCCTTCGCATTTCTCGGCGAGGCGAACTACCGCGTAAATGGAGCGTTTCGCCTGGCTGGCGAACTTGGACTTTCCCAACTCACCGTCGATGCGTTCAACGGAAATGAAACTTCGTTTTTCGACATGCGCCCAGAATACGTCTTTCGAGCCGGCAAAAAAGTCGAAGCCTACATCGGCCCGATGCTCGGACTCTTCTTCCTCTCCCAAAACAAAGAGACCCGCCAGTTCGCGTCCGGCCCTGCGGCCGACACGACGATCGACGTGAAGGAACAAACCGCGACCGCGCTCCTCGTCGGAATCGGCGCCGGATTAGATTGGGTTTTAACTCCTCAGTTCGATCTCGGATTTTTCTTCCGCTATTTCAAACCGGGAAACCTGAAAGTGACCGGATCGGAGACTTTTCCAACTCCAGGAAATACCTACGAAGCGAGTCTCTCGACGAGCTACGTCACCGGCGGCGCTCGTTTCGTCGTTCATTTCTAAAGCGAGACTGAAAAAACGGCTCTGTTTTCCGGGCTGTCCGGCGGGACACCCGCGTCTGAATCTCCAACAGCAAAAATTGTAAAAATAAATTCAGTTTCCGACTTGCAATCCCTGACCGTTTTGGTAATCTAATTTCAGTAGATCACGGTGAATATCAGCCGTGAAAATGGAGGACGTTAGATGACAGAAGCGCACCGCTTCGTATGCTACGACAAGATTTTGGAACTTCGGACTTCCGAGCACGGACCTCCAAAGTTGAAATAGCGTGAGCTGAGCCGACCGGTACAAAGACACTTTGCGGCGCTCGCGAGCTACTCGACCTTCCTGTTCGCGACAGGGATCTGCGAGAGCGAAATACGGATGGGATCTTTGATCGGATCACCGTCCCCCCAATAAAGACTAAAAAATTAAATATCGAAACCGATTGCAGGCGAGATCCCGACGGGAGTCGGCCTCAAGCGTGGAGGGTGTAAAAGCCTACCCGTGCCTCGCGACGGATGAAAAAATAGGTGGACCTACTGAGCGTCCGCCAGTCTTCGGGAAAGCCAACCGAGTACGACAAAAACCGGGGCCCAAGAGCTGATCAGCTCTTCGGGCCCCAAGTTTTTTTTAGGATCCTATTTTGACATCGCCGGACTCGAGAATTGAACTGTCTCTAGATTTCGATCAGAGTCAAAGCCATGGAACTCTTAATTATCGGTGCCGGCGCCGTCGGATCGACCTACGGATATCTCGCTTCCCGCCAACTTCCGGGAGCGGGCGCGAAAGTCACCTACCTAATTAAGCCGAAACATCGAAGTGATCTAAAGAACGGCATTCAGCTTTACTGGTGGAAAGGACGCAAAGCCGATTCCGTCCTTTTCACGGACTTCCGAATCATCGACGACGCGAAGGAACTTCACTCGAAAAAGTTCGACGCGGTCTTAATCACACTGCCTTCGGACAAGCTCCGCACAGACGGATGGTTCGACGGATTTCTCAAAGACTTCAACGTCGGATCTCCCGAAGGAAAAGTCTGGAGCCTTCAGGCCGGGCTCAATGACCAAGAATTTTTGCGCGAGAAGATGGGCGCGGGCTCAGCCGATACACGCCTCGTGAAAGGCACCATTCCGATCATGGGCTACCTCGCTCCCCTTCCGGGCGAACCGTTCGAAAAGCCTGGATATGCCTTCTATATGCCCCCGACTTCGAAAGCGCCGTGGGCCTCGAAGAATGCGACTGCGGCGGAAGAAGCGGCGAAACTTTTCGATGCCGGTGGACTTCCTTCGAAGGTCGTCTCACTCGCGCCGAAATCGGCGGAGCTTCTACCGGAAGCGCTCCTCAGAGCCTTGGTCGCGGGTCTCGAGCGAAGCGAATGGTCTTTCGATCGGCTACTGAACGGCGAGAACATTTACCTCGTCACCGGCGGCATGCGCGAAATGATGACCATCGGTGCAAAGATCCAGAAAACCGAAAATCCCGGCGAAAAATGGTGGGGAAAATTCGGCTCAACTCCGTTCACGGTTCGGACCGCGATTCGTCTTGTGCAAAAAATCGTTCCGTTCGATTTCGAAGCGTTCATGCGGGTTCACTTCACGAAGGTCGACAGCCAGATGCACCTCACCCTCGACGAACAAATCGAATACGGAAAACGAAACGGAATCTCGACGACGAATCTCGTGATGCTTCGGGGCCGGAAGAAGCAGCCCACCGTACCGAGTCCGCAAAAAGACGCGACGCATTAATCCAGCCTTAAATCGTCAAACTTTCGACTCCTGCGCATTGCATTTTGATCGTGCTTTGTTACGTTAAGGCCGAACGCACGGAGTCTTAAGTATAGCGTTGGGGGAGATCGAGCGATGCGCGTCAAGCGACTGGAAGTACAAGGGTTTAAGTCTTTCAAAGATAAAACCGTCATCCACTTCGACCACAACATCACCGGCGTCGTCGGCCCGAACGGCTGCGGTAAATCGAATATCGTCGATGCCTTCTTCTGGGTCATGGGCGAACAGTCCCATAAACACATCCGCGCCGGCGGTTCCGAAGACCTCATCTTTAACGGCTCCTCGAAGTACGCCCCATCGGGCGTCGCCGAAGCGACCCTCGTGCTCGAGACCGATTACGTCGACACCGAGCACGCTCCGGCCGGCGCTTCGTCCAAGGACCTACCCCTTCACCTGCGCACGAAAGAAATCGCCGTCACTCGCCGCGTGTACCGCGGTGGCGAAGGCGAATACCTCATTAACGGAATCACCGCCCGCCTGAAAGACATCCACGAACTCTTCATGGATACCGGCGTCGGCGCTAAAGGTTACTCGATCATCGCCCAGGGCGAGATCCAAAAGATCGTCAACGCAAAGCCGGAAGACCGGCGTGTCTTAATCGAAGAAGCCGCTGGGATCGCGAAGTATAAGGCTCGGAAAAAAGAATCGCTCCGGAAGATCGAAGCCGCACATCTGAACCTCTCCCGCCTGAACGACGTAATCGCCGAAATCGAGCGCACGTTGAATTCGCTCGAGCGCCAAGCCCAAAAAGCTTCGCAGTACAAGAAGCACAAGGACGAACTCCTCGCGAAAGAAATGACCTGGGGACGCCGGAAAAACCGCGTTCTCCGTGTTCGCCTCGACGAACTGAAAGAAAAGCGCGAAGCTCTCGAGCAAGAACTCGTCGGACTAAAAGCCGAACTTTCGACGTCCGAAAACTCGATCGAAACCGACCGAGTCGAACAACTCACCCTTTCGAAATCTGCGGAAGAACTTCAGTCGAAGATCGCGGACTTCTCGGGAGACCTCACGCGTGCCCAATCGGCACTCGAACTCTCGCGCCGTCGCCAGTCCGATCTCGCCGAACAGCTCGAGATGCTCACGTCGGAAAAAGCCGACCTCGAGTCTTCGATCGTCGAAGAAAAAGAGAAGATCACGAGCCTCAACTCGGAAAACGACAGCGCCGCTGCCGATTTCTCGGCCGCCGCTGAACGCGCGAACGCCAAAGAAGAAATCGTTCGGTCGCTTCGTACCGAAACCGATGTCGCCCGCCGCGATCTTGATACCGCGAAACGCGACATGATGGCCGGTGTGACGAAGTCCTCGGACCTCGCTTCCCGCATCGCCGCCCTCGATTCAAAAGCTGAATCGGCGAATGCTCAAGTCGAGAAACTGACGACCCAAGCCGCCGCACTCTCGGAAAAAGTCGAAATCGCCCGCGAAGAATCCGAGCGGACGAACGTCGCCGCGGAAGCAGCGCGCGAAAAGAAGTCGAAGCTCCACTTGGAAGCTCGTGAAGCCGCCGCCACGGTCGAATCGAAAGAATCGGCGCTGAAGACCATGCGTCGTGAGTTCGAAGATGCGAACCGGAACCTCACGAAGGCCCGTTCGAAGCTTCAATCGCTCGAAGAACTTTCCGCCGCGCTTGAAGGTTACGGCGACGGTCCTCGCCGGGTCCTCGACTGGGCGAAGGAAAATGGAAAAGACTCCGCTCTCCGCGCGCTCGCGGACGGGCTTGATATCCAAGCGGGTTACGAATCCGCCGTCGAAGGTTTCCTTGAAGGAAAACTCGAAACGCTGGTCACCGAAGATGCCGCTTCGGCGATTGAAGCCTTGGGTTCGCTCGCGAATGGATCGAATGGTCGCGCGGGCATTTTGATCTCGGGTGCTCAGGCTGAATCTTCGATTAGTCCGGATGCTTTTATGGCTGGGCTGAAATCTGCGGGCTTCGCCGTGAATGGCGTGCTTTCCGAATTCGTGAAGACTAACGAGAAGCTTTCCGGCGTTTTCGGCACGGCTGCCGTGCACATGCTTTCTTCCGTCATCGTGGTCGACTCGATGTCGCCTCTTGCGACCTACCTTCAGGGGAACTCCCGCCTTCCGGCGGGCTTTGCGATTACCGCTAAAGACGGCTCGGCTCTGGATTCGGACGGCGTCCTTCGTGGCGGCGCCGTCTCGAACGATCGCTCCGCTTCCGTTCTCGGTCGCAAGAAGTCGATCGAAGCTTTGACCTTGGAAGTCGCTTCGCTTGAAATTTCGTTCAACGCGCTTGAAACGCGCGTTTCGGAAATGACGAACGCTCTCGAAATCGAGCGGGCAAGTCTCGGCGCTTTGCGCCTCGACGTTCAGTCGGCTGAAATCGAATCTGCAACGGTCGAACGCGATTTACAAGCCGCCAACCGTCAGAAGACCGACCTGCTTTCGCAGGTCGAGTTGGTCGAATACGAAATGACCGAGATGCGTTCGGAATCGGAATCCGCCGTCGCTGAAAAAGCGAAGTCGGCTAACGAACTCACCGCGATCGCCGCGAACCGCACTTCACTTGATTCGAAAATCATTACCGGTGAATCCCTTTTCGCCGACCTCGAAGCCCGTCTCCGCGAAGGGGAAACCGCCCTCTCCGAACTGAAGATCTTCGAGGCCG
>JBBQMV010000097.1:0-8447 GCA_038329315.1 Bdellovibrionia bacterium
CCCACCCGATCACCCACAGACTAAGGAGCAAACGATGTTAGGCGTAGGACAAAAATTTCCGACTTTTAAAATGAAGGCCACTGTATCGACCGAATTAAAGTCGGCGTTCACGGATATCTCAAACGAGACTTATAAAGGAAAATGGCTCGTCGTCTTCTTCTATCCAAAGGACTTCACTTTCGTTTGCCCGACCGAAATTAAGGCGTTCGGGGATCTGAACGGAAAGTTTAAGGAACGCGACGCCCAAGTCCTTGCCGGTTCGACCGATAGCGAGTTCGTGCACTTGGCGTGGCGTAGCCAAAAGGAAGAACTCAAGAACCTTCCTTTCCCGATGCTCGCCGACGTAAAACGTGAACTTACTACCGCTCTCGGAATCCTCGATCCCGTGGAAGGTGTCGCTCAGCGTGCGACTTACGTGGTCGATCCGGAAGGGATTATCCGCCACGTCTCCGTGTACGACCTGAACGTGGGACGGAATCCGCAAGAAATCCTACGGACGCTCGACGCGCTCCAAACCGACGAACTCTGCCCATGCAACTGGGAAGAGGGCAAAGCCACGATCAAGGTCGGATAATCATAGACATCGCAGTACAGAAGCGAGTCAGGAGCCCCTTATGAGCCAAATCGAAACGTTCCGTGAGACCCTCAAAGACTACGCGAAGGACATTCGCCTGAATCTTTCGACCGTACTCACCCCGGACGGGGCGCCATCCCTGACGCCGAAGCAAATCGCTACGATCGCCCTCGCCTGCGCGTACTCCGCGCGGGCGAAGGGCCTCGTCGAAGCCTTCCGCGCAGACTTCTCGTCCGTCGTGGGCGACGCCGAGCTCGAGGCGGCGAAAGCCGCCGCGACGATCATGGCAATGAATAACGTCTTCTACCGAACGCTTCACCACTCGGATAATCCAGAGCTTGCTAAACTCCCGGCCCGTCTCCGAATGAACGTGATCGGTAAGCCCGGAATAGACAAAGTCGACTTCGAACTCGCGTGTCTCGCGGTCTCGTCCATTGGCGGCTGTGACCGCTGCGTGAACTCGCACGTCGCGGAAATCCTCAAAGCGGGGCTCCCCGTCGAAGCCGCGCACTCCGCCATTCGCATCGCGGCGACGATTAAAGCGACTTCACTTGCGGAATGGATCGCATAGCGGATTAATTGATTTTTCAAACTCTTAAGAAAGGACTCACTTATGTCGACCCACCTACCTATCGATATCGGAATCAACGAAGGCGACCGTAAGCAAATTGCGGGCGGTCTCTCGCATCTCCTCGCCGACTCTTACACGCTTTATTTGAAGACCCATAACTTCCACTGGAACGTAACGGGCCCGATGTTTCTCACGCTCCACCTGATGTTCGAAACTCAGTATAACGAGCTCGCGCTCGCCGTCGACCTCGTCGCGGAACGCATTCGGTCGCTGGGCCACTTCGCGCCGGCAACCTACGCGGAATTTTCGTCGCTGACTTCGATCAAGGAAACGAAAGGCGTTCCGGTCGCGAAGGAAATGATCACCCAGCTCGTGCAAGGTCATGAAGCCGTAGCCCGCACCGCACGCGGCGTCTACGCCGCAGTTGAGAAGGCCCACGACGAAGCGTCGGCGGATCTTCTCACTCAGCGGATCCAGCTCCACGAAAAGACCGCGTGGATGCTCCGCTCGCTGCTTGAAGCTTAAGACTTACTGAAAGATACGAAAAAAGACGGTTTACTTCGGGCGCCCGAAGTAAACCGTCTTTTTTATTTTTGACTCAAATCGCCTTTAAAATAGTCGCCGAGGTTAGATTACTTCCCAGCAATAACCGAAGCGAAGTCGCCCGGACGGCGGAGCATCTTATCGACTTCTCCGCGGTGCATTTCTTCGGCGTAGATCATCTTGCGCGCATACTCTTCGAGCATCACGTTCTTGTCCTCGACGAGGTCGAGTAATTTCTTATAGAGATCGAGGGCGATCCCTTCCATCTCGAGCGACTCGCGAAGAATATCGCCGATGTCGTGGTTATGGCTCTCGAGGAGATGACCGATTTCGAGCGAAGGATGTTCGCCCATCGTCGTGAGAAGCTCGCCCGCTTCTTGAGCGTGCGTCAGCGCTTCTTCCGACTGGCTCCGAAACCAGCTCACGATCGGAATCCGACCGTATCCGTAGACCATCATCGAGTAGTGGGTGTAACGAACGACGCCGGCGAGTTCTTCCTTCAGAATCTCATTCAGAGTGTCGCAAACTTTTTCGAAGTTGATCGAGCCGAAACGTTTCGTAGATGAGGGAGCAGATTTTTTCTTTTTGTCTTTTGCCATGGAGAGATCCTAACGGAGTCTCTACGGAGGGAAAGTCGTGCTGCGTTAAGTTGACAGACTTGAGCCTAAGCTCTCCCACCCCTACACTTCCCTTATGACCCACGGAAAAGACTCTCCCTCCCTTTCGGCGCTGATGACCGATCGGCGTTTCTGGCCGCTCTTCTGGACCCAGGCGCTCGGCGCATACAACGACAACGTGTTCAAAAACGCGATCGTGATGCTTATCACCTTTAAGTCGCTCACCCTTTTCGGTCTCTCGAAAGAGACGCTCGTCGCTCTCTGCGGGGCGATCCTGATCCTTCCCTTTTTTCTTTTCTCAGCGCTCGCGGGTGAACTCGCGGACAAGCGTTCAAAAACGGACCTCAGCCGCTACACGAAAGTCTGGGAAGTCCTCATCATGGTCATCGGCGCCGTCGGCTTCGGGATCGAATCGCTCCCCCTCCTTCTCGTCTCGCTTTTCATGCTCGGGATCCAAGCCACGTTTTTCGGTCCGATCAAATATGGCATTCTTCCCGAACTTCTCGGACCGCGCGAACTCGTAACCGGGAATGCACTGATCGAACTCGGTACCTTCGTCTCGATTCTTCTCGGAACGATTCTCGGAGGCGTACTCATGGGCCTCGGGGATACCGGACGCCACTGGGTCTCCCTCGCCGCGATCGCAATCGCGCTGCTCGGCTACCTCGCGAGCCGCGGAATCGTACAAAAGCCGGCCCAATCGCCGAACCTCATCATTTCGAAGCGGCCGATTAAACCGACACTCGAACTCATTCGAATCGCGCGCAAAGTACCGAGTGTATTCCTCTCGGTACTCGCGATCTCGTGGTTCTGGCTGATGGGCTCGGTCGTTCTTTCGGTTTTACCCCCCCTCTGCAAAGACGTCCTTGGCGGCTCCGCCAATATGCTCACGTTTTTTCTCGCACTCTTTTCCCTCGGCGTCGGTTTCGGAGCACTCCTTTGCGAACGCTTAAGTTTCGGCTCCCTCGAACTCGGGCTCGTCCCGATCGGATCGATCGGAATGACTCTTTTCGCGCTCGATATCGGAGTCCTTTCGATGCCTCAGGCACCGACGCTCGCCGCTCTTTTCGCGACCGCCACGGGCATCCGCCTCGCCGTCGATCTCCTTCTTTTCTCGGTCTCGGCCGGGCTTTTCACCGTACCTCTCTACACGCTCATCCAGATTCGTTCGGACGAAAAAGAACGTTCACGGGTTATCGCCGCGCTGAACGTCTTGAACGCGCTCTTCATGGTCGGTGGCGCCGTCGGACTCATCGGGCTCTACGCAACCGGACTCAAAGGCGGACAGGTCTTTCTCGTCCTCGCCGGCACGAACGCGCTGGTTTCAATTTACGTCTACACGGTTCTTCCGGAATTCCTTTTCCGGTTCGTCGCCTGGATTCTCACGCGACTCCTGTACCGCGCGAAAGTTCGCGGCGCCGAATACTTTCCGGAGTCAGGAGCGGCCGTCGTCATCGCAAATCACGTGAGCTTCATCGACTGGCTGCTGATCTCCTCGGCCTGCCCCCGCCCGATCCGGTTCGTGATGCATTCGTCCTTCATGAAAATACCGGTCATCGGGCTCTTCTTCCGGCGCGCGAAGGTCATTCCGATCGCGGGCTTTAAGGAAGACCCGGCGGTTCTCGAAGAGGCGTTCGTAAAAATTTCCGCCGAGCTTCGCGCCGGCGAAATGGTCTGCATCTTCCCGGAAGGTGAAATCACCCGCGATGGAAACATGGTCCCGTTCCGGAAAGGGATCGAACGCATCCTCGCCGAAAATCCGGTCCCGGTTATTCCAGTCGCGATCGACGGGATGTGGGGAAGCTACTTCTCGCGGCGCCACGGGAAGGCGATGTCGAAACCGTTCCGGCGTTTTTGGTCGCGCATCTCGCTCGCGATCGCACCGGCCGTACCGGCGAAGGATGCGAGCGCCGAGCATCTGCAGGCGATCGTCGCAGGCCTACTCGGTGTCGAGTCTCCGAAGTCTAAGATATGATGACTTCGGTAACTTCCGAAGTGACCGCGTTCGCGTTTTCTGCTTCGGCTATCCGCGCTTCCGCCGCTTCGACTTCGCACGTAAGCACGAAGATGAGCGTGCGAAGGATATCGCAGTAGAGAAGTTCTTCTTGGAGCTTCGAACAGACTTCGTTCCAACGCTTTCCGTTCAGGTCGATGTAGACCTTCCCAGATACGGTATTGAAATAAATCCGGTAGACGTCGCTCCGCGGTGCAGACCAGCTCACGAATTCCTTCGCGCGTGGGCTCTGAACATATTCCGCCGGTTCGGCGAAAATTTTGAAGGAACACTGGGCAACTCGCTCCCCGAGCGCATCGACGGTCGGCATTTCGAGCGTCGGGGATCCGAACGCATTAAAGACGTCCTCGACTGCAGCGGGTGCCGCCGCGAGAGGCGAGAGTTGTGAATATAAACTCGCGAGCCGACCGATGATTTCGGTGGGTAGGTTCTCGGAGTTATTCAGGTTTGAAGCTTCGATTTTATCCACGACCCTCCTATTGTCTAAGCGATGACCCAAAGAGTCAAGAATCGGTTAACGGGAATTAATTTTGGCTCTAACCCTCTGTTATCTTTTATTTTTATCTGAAGATGCGCCTCGGAATTCTACAAATTCGGAAGCCGGACGCTCATGAAGCCGTATGAGGGGATTCGCTTTCCCTAACTCCGGAATGTGCCCGGTCTGGAGCTTTTTCGCCGCCCAGTAGTACTGCAGGCGCGAGGGACTCCCGCTTCCCGCTCGAGACTCTCCATAAAATGACCAAACGTCTTCGTCGCCTGCGAGGCACGCGACGAGCGCGGCTTCGATCGCCGCTTCGTTCTTCACGCACCAATCCCACTCCGCCGGTTCGTAGAAGTGATGAACGTGCGGCGGAATTTCCGGAAAAATGGATTGAGAGAAAAGCGTCGCGAGTCCTTCGCTCACGAGGTGCTCTTGGGCAGTCGTCGCGTCGAGGTATTCCTGGCGCGTGACTTTCGCGAGCGGCTTTCCGAGATGCCGCCAAACCTCGGGCGAATGATCACGAAAAACGTGGGAAAGCTCGTGTGCAGTGAGGGCTTTCAAATAATCGACATCGGCGTCAGGAAAATCGATTCCGAGCATCACCCGGTGCTCGCCGAGCTCGTAACGCGCGAATCCGTCGAAGTCTCCGAAGCTCGGCATGAACAGAAGAATACCCGGGAGCTCACGACCGAAAATCGTTTCGACCTTTCGAACGACTGCCGGCGCGACCGCGAGGTAACCTTCGGCCGTCGCCCGTTTTCGAATACCCTCCGCCGAGGTGAACCACGCTTCGATCGCGGCTTGGTCGAGCTTCCAGTTCCGCATGATCGGGAGGACTAAGCGAAGCGCCTCGTTCGTTTCGAAGACCTCGAAGCCGCGGTAGCCTTTTCCAAGGCTCGCCAAAAGTGGGGTGTAGAGATCGAGAATCTGCATGATTTTGGGAGCTTACCTGAAATCGAGAAGTCTTGGAAACCACGCTAAAGTGGGCGTTGACACTCTAAGCCACCCGGACCTTGCTTGACGCAGATCTTCGGGCTAGAACGGCCGATATGACGCGACGCTATCGTTCCGTGCCCGGCCTCGTCCTGATCGTCATTTGCGGAGTGTCGATGCGTCCGTCCGCGGAACCGGAACTCGCTCGCTTTGTCGACGCGCTTCCCATCCCGGCCCACCTGAATCTCACCGGCAAAGGCCCGCAAGAAATCACGGTGAGCCTTTCCGCCTTCTCGACGAAACTTCACCGCGATCTCCCCGCCCAAACACAGTGGGGCTACGGCGGTACGACGCCCGGCCCGACGATCGATGTCGATTCGGGCCAGACGGTTCGCATTCACTGGAAGAACGATCTCCCGATTAAACACATCTTCCCACTACCGGCGAACATCCCGACCGAAATGGACATGCCCGGAATGCCGGGGATGAAGATGACGATGCCGGACGTTCGCGCGATCACCCACCTTCACGGCGCCGTCGTGACCGAATCCGATCCGATGAATAAGGTCCAAAACAACGACGGATGGCCGGACGCTTGGAACGTTCCTGGCGAGTCCCAGCTCGCTGAATATACCAACCCGCAACCCGCGATGACGCTATGGTACCACGACCATTCGATGGCCTCGACCGGTCGGAACGTGGCCGCGGGACTTCTCGGGACGTACATTATCCACGACGCGTACGAGAAGTCGCTCCACCTTCCCACGGGCGCTTACGATATCCCGCTCATGCTCATTTCGAAGGGAGTGAACCGAGACGGAACGCTCTTCTATACCAATGACATCAACGCCGAGTTCTGGGGGAACGTGCCCTCCGTGAACGGTAAACTCTTCCCGTACCTCGATGTCGAGCCCCGGAAGTACCGCTTCCACGTGATCAATGCCTCGAACGCGCGCGCTTACGAGCTGAAGCTCGAGGGCTCGGACGACGGCGCCGCCGGCCCGGCGTTTTACCAGATCGGATCCGACGGCGGCTTCCTCGCGGACGCCGCGGTTCTGAATGATCCGAAAGATCCCGATGCTTCGCGGCTGTCACTCATGCCGGCAGAACGTGCGGACATCATCATCGACTTCTCGAAATATGACGGACAGAAGTTCACGCTGACGAATACCAGCCAAACTGCGGACGACGAAGTCGCGCTGCCGGAGATCATGCAGTTCCGGGTCGGAAGTCGCGTGAAGAAAGCCGACAAGAGCAAGCTCCCGCTCACGATGCGTGCGATACCCCGGATTCCGACCGCCGACGCGAGTGAGACCCGCCGGATCGTTTTCGACCGGATGCAGATGCCCGACGGAAGCAAGATGCTCCAGATGAATGACCGCTCGTGGAACGATCCGATCGAGGAAAAGCCGAAACTCGGCGCAACCGAAGTCTGGGAGCTCGCGAACACCCTGATCGATCCGCATCCGTTTCACATCCACCTCGTTCAGTTCCAGGTCCTCGATCGACGTCTTTTCGACGTCGCCGAGTATCTCAAGACCAAGAAAATGGTCTACCTCGGCGATGCGCGCGCACCCGAACCGAACGAAATGGGCTGGAAAGATACGGTGAAAGCCCTCCCGCAGATGGTCACCCGCATCATCATGCGGTTCTCACCGTTCCCTGGATTTTACGTTTACCACTGCCACATCCTTGAACACGAGGACATGGACATGATGCGACCGTTCCAGATCGTCGGCCCGTAGAACAGTTCAGGCCCTACGGGCTTGAACCTACTGCTGGTCATTTGACATCGAAGTTTTCGGATGAGACCTCATTAGCTACATCTTCTGGGGGGATATTCAGATGAAGCTTTCAATGATTGGATTAGTCGTCGCGCTTGGAGTGGGTTCGATCGGTACCGCGTCGGCTGCGGATGTTTACCAAAATATTTTCGACAGCGTGAGCCAAGCGCGGATGCAGAAGCTGATGCTCGACATGACCGGATCGAATCCGGTGACCGTCCAGGGCCGGACGTTCCGTATCACCGATCGTTACCTTCCGGCATCGAAGGCTAATTTCCGGGCGTACTGGAGAGCTTACTACGAATACCTCGGACTGAAGGTCACCGAACAAGCCTACAAGACCCGCTATAATCTCGAAACCCAGGGCCACAACCTAGAAGCCGTGCTTCCGGGCCAATCTGCGGATTCGGTCGTCATCATCGTTCACTACGACAGCATGGGACCTCACGGCTCCGATAACGAAGCCGTCGATGACGATATGACTGGCATGGCGATGCAGATGGAAACGGCACGCATCCTACTCCAATACGCCGGAAAACTCCGGTACACCGTTCGCTTCGTCGCGGCCGACTACGAAGAGTGGGGCGCGCTCGAAGGCGCCCGCGTCTACGCGAAGTCTCTGAAGCAATTTGCCCGCAACTACGCGTTCAATATCGTCGCCGGAATCGATGACGAGCAGTCCGGGTGGAAACAAGGCGCGGACACGTTCGACATCTTCGATTGTGGCGGCCCGACGGATTCGCGCGACATGGGAAATGCAATGGCAGCGACAGCGAAAAAATACGGCCACTTGGACACCGTTCAAGGCTGTATGGGCCAAAACAGCGACCATTACGCACTCTGGGAAATCGGCGTGAAGACGGTCGTGTTCTCCGAACACAACCCGTTCGATAATCCTCACTTCGACCACAATGGAGGCGATACTTACGC
>JBBQMV010000098.1:0-8446 GCA_038329315.1 Bdellovibrionia bacterium
CTCTGAAATCCCAAGTCGAACTCTCCCAATTCGCGGTGAACGATACCCAAGTTCGGGCGCCTTCCGACGGCGTAATCGCACGGCGATCAGCCGAAGTCGGTATGCTCGCATCACCGGGTATCCCCCTCTTCGGATTCGTCAGCTCCGAGTCCCGGTGGGTCGTCGCGAACTTCAAGGAAACCGATCTGAAGCAAATCAAGCTCGGAGCGGAGACCGAAATTTCCGTCGACGCCATCGGCGGAAAGAAATTCCACGGCACTGTCGAAAGCCTTAGCCCGGCGACGGGTTCGACCTTCAGCCTGATTCCCCAAGACAACGCGACCGGAAACTTTACGAAAGTCGTTCAACGGGTTCCGGTTCGGATCCGCCTCGAAGGCCTCACTCCCGAAGATATCGACCTGCTTAAAAATGGCCTATCGGCCGATGTGAAAGTTCACGCGAAATAACGGGGTATTCCCATGGCGGCTCCCTTTAAACTGACGACCGCAGCCAAGCTCATCATCGCGACCGCGGTGCTCGCGTCGCTCCTGGAAATTATCGACACGTCGATCGTGAACGTCGCGATCCCGACGATGATGGGAAATCTCGGCGCGACTCAGGAGGACGTTTCCTGGGTCGTCATCGGGTACATCATCGCGAATGCGATCGTTCTTCCCGCATCGGCGTGGATGGCGAGCCAGTTCGGCCGACGCCGGTATTACATCACGTGTATCCTTCTCTTCACGACCGCATCTGTGGCTTGCGGCCTCTCCCCGAATCTCACGACCCTCGTGATCATGCGAGTCTTTCAAGGACTCGCCGGTGGTGCGCTCCTTCCGACTTCTCAGGCCCTCATTCAGGAGCAGTTCCCGCAAGAGCACGCCGGTACCGGTTCCGCGATTTACGGGATGAGCGTTATGATCGGTCCGACGCTCGGCCCGACGCTCGGTGGATACCTCACCGACCATTTCGGCTGGCGGATGATCTTCAATATCAATCTACCGCTCGGCCTCTTCGCGGCGTTCATGGCTTACCTCTACGTCACGGAACTGGACGGTGCTTCTCTGAAATCAAAGAAGGCTGACCAAGCTGCCGAGATCATTAAAACGAAACCCAAGGTACCTCCGATCGACGGAATCGGGCTCGCGCTTCTCTGCGTCGGTATCGGCTGCCTCCAATACGTCCTCGAACGCGGAGAAGCGGACGGTTGGCTGGAGTCTCGGGGCATTTTGATTTGCGGAATTCTCGCGGCCTTAGCGATTCCGTTCTTTATCTGGTGGGAACTCAGAACCCCTCACCCGATCGTCGAAGTTCGCCTCTTTAAGATTCCCGTCGTACGCAGCGGCACGATGCTCATGGGAATGACGGGATTCATGCTTTACGGCCTCATGTTTATTCTACCGATTTTCATGAGTTCACTCCTTCACTTCGACGCGACCCAAACGGGAATCATGTTCATCCCGGGCGCGCTCGTCACGGCGTTCTGCATGCCGATCGCCGGAAAGATGCTTCAGAAGGTGGACGCGCGCGCCCTCATCCTCTGGTCGATCGTGATGATTACACTCATGTTCGCGCTCATGACTCAGTTTTCTGCCCAGACCGGTTCCCACGAAATTTTCTGGGTGTTGCTCGTCCGGGGTCTGGCGATGGCCTTCCTTTTCGTACCGATCAACGCTGTCGTGCTCGGCGCGTTTCGCGGGAAAGAGCTTGGCCAGGTCGCCGGACTCATGAACCTCATGCGCCAAGTCGGTGGAAGTATCGGAATCGCGCTCATCAATACGATGCTCGATCGAAATTCGAAGCAAAACAAACTCGACCTGATCGGAAGGATGAGTCCGTTTGACATCGGTGTTCGTGCGAACGTACCTGTCGGCACCGACCTTCGCTTCCTTCCGGAGCGTTTCCTTCGCGGACTAGAACACCGGATCGACCTTCAGGTCTTCGTGATGAGCTTCACCCAAATGGCTTGGGTGCTTCTTTTGGTCTTCCTAATCGCGCTCATCCCGCTTGCTTCACTCAAACCCCAAAAGGGACTAAAGGCCGCAGCCGACGCTCACTAATCACTCAGAGGCTGGCTGAGGCGGGGCGGCTTCGTAAGTGCACCTTGCCTTACAATGGGGGCCTCGCTCACTCGGAATCGGCGTATTGCACTTATAGGTCGTCGAATATTTCGTATTCTCTGCCGCGAGGTGCATGTAGGCGAAGGCGGCGACGCCAGCATCACGGTCGTAATGGTCGAGCGTCGCCCAGGTCTCAAGACCGTGCTCCACCCAGGCGTTGTCGAAAACCACAACGTCGCTCGGAAGGAGCTGCATACGGATGAGTTTCAGGACCTGCATAAAGCTGATGAAAGAAACGCTTTCCTTCGTCGTCATACCCTTCTTCTTCGCCCGAACATCCGTGAAGGCGCAGGTATAGTGATCCGGATTTTTCCCGGCTGCTTCGAGCGCGGAGAGGATCGTGACGATCGGCTTCGAACCGAAGAGCGACTCGACCGAGCGAACGAACGAGATCAAGACCGGACCGAGAGAATTCATATAGCAGGCGTCTAGTCCCGCGGTTCCGTTTTTGTAATGGACGAGACAGCGCTCCGGTTTAAACGGAGTTAAAAGTTCGGCCGTTGTCGGCGCCTTTTCGACGGCGCCCGCGAAAAGAGCCTTCCGGTCGGCGCGGCGGACAGAGTCGGTCGAGAAGAAGGTGCACATCTTCTTCTCGTTGGTGGACATCGATTTCGTCGATGTGGCCGCACAGGCTTCGATCGGTTCCGACTGGAAACGCCCGAGGTAGAAATCCCTAAGTGGACCGTTCATCGAAGAGATCGGCTTTCCGCGCCACGGAAAGGTCAGATCGGTACGGATGGAAGGATCGGTGAAATCGACGACCGGAGTATCATTCACGTAACTCGAAACGAGATCGGGAAAGCTTTCGTGAAAAAGGTAGTCGCCCTCGATCGTAAGTGCCGAGTCGCCGAGCAGCTGTTCGAGAAGAAGCCAGTGGGTCACTTCGTGGGCATAGACCCGGTCGGGAAAGCGATCTGCGGTGAAATCCGGGAAGACATCGATTTCGATCGTCGACGGGCTCTCACTCGTGATCGACGCGAGCGGCCCGATCGGGTGCGGAGCGAGACTCAGGCGAACACCCAGTCCGAAAAGTTCGCCCGGTGTCGTGCTCAGCGTCTCCGCGTATCGCGCGTGAATGTCTTGGATACGCGCGAGGACTGCGCGGACTTCTTTCGGAAGCGAACTCGCGGCGAGCTCGCAATAATCCGCGTTCACGCGGATGCCCTTAATCCCGTCTTGTACTTCGAATTGAGAAACGTGAGCGGCGCTACAGGCCGAATTCGGGAGCGAAAAATTTTCGGAAGACCGCGCGAACGTTTGGGTTCCGCTCGAAAGAACCTTGGGCGCGAGCGATGAACGGAACGCGACCATTTTAGCGCCCGCATCGGACACGGTTAGGCCCGTCGCCCCGATCAGGGCAAGCACGACGAGGGGTCGCATGATTTCAAAAAGGAATCGGCGCATGGCCCGGAGACCATACTAGAAAAGACACTATGCGTCATTCTCTTTATTGCGCCTCCAGAGTTGTATTAATCTCTTTTAATTACGTATAGTTATGTGAGTTCGAACAAGATGCCGAAAGACGTTAAAGGACGGCCGACAGCGCTGATCGTCTCGACCGGGTCCGGCCTTACAGAGGCCGAATTTCGCCCGCATTCCTCGGGCCCATTCGAAGTTGTCCGTGAGCGTCCAGTGGAGATAGCCAATGACGGGAATCCCCTCACCGCGCGCGCGATCGATCATGGCGATGTGTTCGAGCAGAAATTTCGTGCGAACAAGATCACTCTCGTCCGCTACTCCATTTTCGGTGATCAAGATCGGAAAGTGGTATTCGGCGACTTCACGGAGGGTCGTCAAAAGTCCTTCCGGATAAATCTCCCATCCGAGATCACTCTTACGCCCCGGTCCCTCCGAGATCGAAACGTAAGGCGCGGAGAGTGTGATGTGCACGAAACTCCGTCCGTAATAATTTACTCCGAAATAATTGATTCCACGAATGCCCGCGACGGCGAGAGTTTCGTGGACACGCTTCGCGCCCGGAGTCCAAAAGTTAATTTCTCCGGTAAGAATCGCATCGACGAACGCGCGATTAAAGAAACGAGCCGAGAACCAACTCGCGATCCAGTCGAGCGGCGACCAGAGATTTTTCGGCTCAAAAGGGCGCCAATGCGCAGCGATTCCGATGCGAAGATTTTCGCCCTCGGGTAATTTCCGCATTTTTTCAATTGCACGCCAATGCGCCCGAACCAGCTGGGCCATTACCTCTTCGGCGTGATCCACGTTTCCTTTTTCGCCCGGCGGAAATTGGCCGTCGACATAACCTCCAAGCGCGAGTACGACCGGCTCGTTCAGCGTGGACCACCACCGTACTTTCGCAGGCCCGCCGTAAAGGCGCTGGACGACTTTCTCGGCGAAGATCGCGAAGCGTTCCGGAAATTCCGGATTGAGGAGGCCGCCCGTGAGCCAAGCCGGATTCACGAAATGATGGAGCGTCACCATGGGTTCGATTCCGCGCTTGCGAAGCGCGAGCATCATCGTTTCGTAGTGCGCAAGTGCCTCCTCATTGAATTCTCCACGCTTCGGCTCGATCCGCTCCCACGCGATGGACAGTCGAAACGCGTTCAAGTGCAGAGCTTTTGCGGTGTCGAACTCACGCTCGAAATTTCGGTAAAAACCGAAGGCCTGCATGGGAGTACTGCCGTCGTCGACTTTTCCCGGAAGTTTCGCCCAGGCGGTCCAGTCGGAATCGCACGGCTCCCCTTCCGTCTGTATCGCCGAGTTCGCAACGCCCCAAAAGAACGGCTCCTTCGCCTCGTCTGCTCGAGCGGAAGAAAGCGCGAGGAGGAGTGCAAGCACGATCAAAAGTTAAACCTTTTTCGCCTTAGCGGCGGCGTGCTCGATCATGATCTTTTCGATCTTTTCGAGCATCGGATCGGTGATTTCCCAGAGCTTCTTTCCTTCGATTTCGCGCGAGATCTTACCGAAAAGTTCGAAGTCAACGAACGGGGTTACGTTGCCGGTCTGATATTCGCGTTCTTTCTCGCCGTAGAGGCCGAGAAACGTCTTATCGCGGAACCACGTTTCCTTGTTCTCCGCTTCGATAGCCGCGAGGCTCGCGTCCGATGGCTTCCGCTGAAGGAATTCGAAGAACATCCCGGAC
Source organism: Bdellovibrionia bacterium (assembly GCA_038329315.1). Taxonomy (GTDB): domain Bacteria; phylum Bdellovibrionota; class UBA1018; order UBA1018; family UBA1018; genus JACMQW01. Next base: position 5,200 of record JBBQMV010000098.1, read on the forward strand.
GATTGAATTCCTGGGAAGTACCACTCACCCGAGAAGACTTGGATTAGGTTATCGTGATCGTCTTTCAGAATCGGAGTGATGAACTGAACGCCGCGCTCGAGCGCAAATTTATAGAATCCGAGAAGATCGTCCGTGCGAAGCGCGATGTGCTGCCAGTGCGCGGCTTGCTTATGTCCATCAAGCATCGTGCGAACGTGCGAGCTTTGGGTTTTAGGTTCCGAAGGTTGGACGACAGCAAAGATCGTCTTCGCGAGTTCGATCTCTTTCTTATGGTCACTTTTCTGTTCCGAGTTCCCGACGCAAACCGCGTAGGTCATCGACTGTTCGCCTTGGCCAGGTGCCCATTCCTTGCGCTTTTCGTAGAGAATCCCGTCTGGGCCGACGCCGAAGATGATCTTAAAAAGGCAGTACGAAACGTTATACAGCTCGGGCTGCAATAGAAGAGTGCAGTGGTCGATCTGGAAGTTTTGGAACTTGTGCGTCTTCACCGCCATAGATCTCTCCCTTTATACGAACTAGTTCAACAACCGGGCTGGAGCTGCGGTCGCTGCGGCATCGGTGGTCTGGAGACCAGCCGGCACGCTCGAACCTTGGGTGCCATCCGCCGCCGGCATTTGAGTATGCGCGTGCATTGCCGGTTGGCTCTCGTTGATGTCGACATACGTGTAACCATGCAGAACTTTTTCATAGAAGTTCTGGAGGTCGACGCCTTCCTTCGGCTTTATGCCGCCTTCGCGTACGCGCGCTTCGATTTGCTCTTTCACGCGCTTTTCGAGATCGGTCGCGGAGTACTGAATCCAAGAGAGAACGCTCGCGATGTTATTCCCGCGAATGACTTCTTCGATATAGTAACCGCCGGGCTCCGTCTCATCGAGGAACACGTGAACTTCGTTTACACGGCCGAAGAGGTTATGGAGATCACCCATGATGTCTTGGTAGGCGCCCATGAGGAACATACCGAGGTAGTAGTGTTCATTCGACTTCAGTGGGTGAAGCGGCAGCGTGTCCTTGATGTCGCGAAGATCGATGAATTTGTTCACCTTACCATCAGAATCACAGGTGATATCGACGAGGGTCGTTTGGCGCGTTGGTTCTTCATCGAGGCGATGGATCGGGCAAATCGGGAAAAGATGCTGGATCGCCCAGTGATCCGGCATTGATTGGAACACCGAGAAGTTACAGAGGTACTGATCGGCCAGCGTCTTATTCAACGCTTCGATTTCGTCCGGAACATACTTCAGTCCGGCCGAGTTTTTATAAATCACTTTGCAGATTTGCCAGAAAAGATGCTCGACCTTCGCCTTGTCTTCCAGGGACAGGAAGCCGAGCTTGAACATGGAGAGCGCTTCTTCCTTCCGCGAGACAGCGTCGTGGAAATGCTCCAGGACGTTCTTTGCGGAAAGGTTTTGCATCAGGAAGCGCATTTCCTTCACGACATCGTCTTCGTCCGGCGACTCGTTCATCGCCATCGGCGTCGAGCCGACTTCGATGTTTCCGAAAACGTTTACGATCAGGACCGAATGGTGTGCGACGATCGCGCGGCCAGATTCGGAAACGATGTTCGGCTCCGGAACCTCTTCGGCTTGGCAAATTTCCTGGATCGAATAGACAACGTCGGAAACGTACTCGTTCAACGAGTAGTTGATCGAGGATTCGAAGCTCGTACGGGAACCGTCGTAATCGACACCCAGTCCGCCGCCGACGTCGAGGTAGTCGAGCTTGAGGCCCATCTTGATGAGCTTGGCGTAAATGCGGGTCGCTTCCTTCGTCGCGTCCTTCACCGTCCGAATGTTCGTGATCTGGGATCCGATGTGGAAGTGGAGGAGCTTAAAGCAATGCTCCATGTTCTGGGAACGCAGGATCTCGACGGCATGGAGAAGTTCCGGAGTCGTGAGGCCGAACTTCGCGGATTCTCCGCCGGAGGATTCCCATTTTCCGGAGCCCTTCGAATAGAGCTTCACCCGGATGCCGATCATCGGCTCGACACCCATCTCTTTTGCGAGTTGGAGGATCTGATAAAGCTCGGTGAGCTTTTCGACGACAATGATGACGTTCTTGCCGAGCTTGCGGCCCATGAGCGCCATCTTGATGTAGCCGTAGTCTTTGTAACCGTTGCAAATGATCAGGGAGTCGGGCGAAAGGTTCGCGGCCGAAACGATCGTGAGCTCGGCTTTCGAACCGGCTTCGAGACCGTAGTCGTATGCTTTACCTGCGTCGACGATCTCTTCGACGACTTCGCGCATTTGGTTCACCTTGATCGGGTACACGCCTTTGTAGCGTCCCTTATATCCGAACTCGGTGATGGATTTCCGGAACGCTTCGTTCAGCGCGATCACGCGGTGACGAATAATGTCTTGGAAACGAATGAGCGTCGGCAGGCCTACGCCTTGCGCTTTCACTTCCTCGATCACGCTCATGAGGTCGATCCCCGGGCCTTCGCCCCGACGAGGATGGACGGTCATGTTTCCGCTCGGATTAATGGAGAAGTACTGATCTCCCCAATTTTCGATGTTGTACGTTTTCAACGAATCCGAAGCGCCCCAAGTTCTCATATGGGCACTCGGTTATCAGTTCTAACCCAGGGCTTAAAGTGGAAAACACGGGAGTAGGCTCGAGCCGAGCTGTTCTAGATTAGAGCTTCTTTTCGCAGGCGACCGAACAGACCGATGCGTCGAATTTGTAGGGATTTTCGCAGCCCTTCAGGTCACGGTAGAGCGTGTTTTTGGCCTTCGCGGCGATCTGAGCGACGCCGGAGAGCGTCTCGTTCCGGTAGATCCGGTCGAGATCGATCATCTTGCCGAAATCGTGCTCGCGCCATGCGCGGTCGAAGGCCGATTTCTCCGTCGCCGAAAGGACGTCGCGGAAGGCCATGAACACTCCCAAAAGCGGCCGGAGACCGACGTAGGCCTTCGCTCCGCCGAGGGTCGGGGTCACGACCGGCGCGTCGTAACCACACTCATAAATGGCGGTCCGGTTCGCACCGTCGCGGATTTTCCCGAAAAACTCGGTCACGTAAGGCCGCCCGGTCGATTGGACGACCGACTTCCCGGTTAGCTCTTTCAGACGGAAAAAAAAGGAAACCAGCGGATAGGCAAACTGGTGGGTATCGCAGTTATCGAGGTAGGTCAGCCCGGTTGCCGTCGTAATCCGGCAACTTTCGGCCTCGAACGGTGCGGTCAAATGGGCCGCGTCGTAGGGCTGGGCAACGATTTCGTTCTCCGTCACGAAGGTTTGAACCGACGCCAAC
>JBBQMV010000099.1:0-8385 GCA_038329315.1 Bdellovibrionia bacterium
TGAGAATTGGCGGGCTGCTTAGCCGCTGCCTGTTTGGGTACCGTCGCGTACCGAACCTGGCCGATGGCGACGTCGCCGCTCAGAATTTCGGGGGAGTTTTTAGGGAAGACGCTTTCGACGAGTCCGAGATTTCGGATGAAATGAAAGCCGGTGTCGTCATGGGTGAGGATGCCGGCCGCGTCTTGGCCGCGGTGCTGCAAGAGCTGGAGTCCCTGCAGGACTCGGAGAGAGGCTTGGGAAGTTCCGAGGACTCCAATCACTCCGCACATTGATGAGTTCGTCTTACCGCATTTATCCCCGAAATCGGCGCCAAAAGAGCGCCGGATTCTTCAGGGTTCGGTTAGGACCGGGGCCGAGAAGATCAGGTCTTCGGCGCGTCGTCTTTCGAGCCGCCGAGCATGCCCGTGACCTTCTTGAGGATTCCGCCGACGAAGCTGTCCGCCGGGACGGATTTCGAGGCTTCTTCCATCTTTGTACGGGCCAGTTCGATCTTTTCAAGGACCGGAGGGAGGGCTTCGCCAAGCAGCGTCGCAAGCTGGTCGGGAGTCGTTTTGAGCTTTTCCGCGACTTTTTTAATCCGTTCGTCACCGAGGAGCTTTTTTACCTGCTCTTGGGAAAGCACGAATTTCTTTCCGTCTTCGACCCAGGCCTTGGCCTTCTCGGGAAGGCCGCGCTTCTTCACTTCTTCGAGAAAGTTCGAAACTCCGCCGTATTCTTCGACCAGCGCCTTGAGTGCCTTGGATTGGGTTTCGATCAAAGTCTTCAACTGGTGCAGAAGCTCGCTCATAGAAATCTCCTCGATGGACCATTCAATCAGGTACGCGCTGCTTTCCGCAAGGGAGTTTGCGAAACCTTGAAAAGTCGGGTGAAATGAGCCGGTGATTCATCTCCCGCCGCTGATCCAGGATTTGGGGGTCCTCCTTCTGACGGGCGGGCTCGTGTCCCTCCTTTTCGGGTACCTCCGTCAGCCGCTCATCGTCGGTTACCTCCTGGCCGGGTTCATGATCGGCCCAAACTTCAATTATTTCCCGCACGTGACCGAGCCGGACGGCATTCGCCTCTGGGGCGAAATCGGCGTGCTCTTCCTTTTGTTTAGTCTCGGGCTCGAATTCAGCTTCAAAAAGTTAATGTCGATGGGCCCGGCGTCGCTGGTCGCCGCGTCGATCGAGGTCGTGGGACTTGTGGCGCTCGGGACTTGGGTCGCGGGGCTCCTGGGTTTCGAACCGAAGGCGTCGCTCTTTTTCGGCGGCATGCTCGCCATCTCGTCGACCACGGTTCTCCTGCGCGCATTCGACGAAAGCGGCACTCGTTCCGCGCGGTTCGCCGAAAACGTTCTCGGCATCCTCATCGTCGAGGACCTCTACGCGGTCCTTCTCCTCGTGCTGCTCGCGACGGTTTCCTTGCCGACGGGAGGACTCCATTCGCCTTCCGGAACGGAAGCGGTGCTCGGAACGCTCTTTCGATTCGGATTTTTCCTCATCGTTGTTTTCGCCGTCGGCGTCTCGGTCCTTCCGGGTCTAATCCGCCGGGTCCAGCGGGTGCTTTCCGACGAAATGCGGCTCGTCCTCTCGCTCGGTCTTTGTTTTATGACGGTCGTGCTCGCTTCGAACCTCGGATTTTCGCCGACCCTCGGGGCGTTCGTGATGGGGTCGCTGCTCGCGGGTACGCACGAAGCGAAGCGGATCGAGCGGCTCCTTTTACCGGTCCAAACCCTGTTCGGGGCCGTTTTCTTTATCTCGGTCGGAATGCAGATCGAGCCTTCGGCGCTGGTAAAGCATCCGGGTGAAGCGCTCGCGTTTCTCGCGGTCGTCCTCGTCGGGAAAACGCTTCTCGTTACGGTGGGTTCGCTCGTCGCGGGCAAACCGCTCAAGCCTGCGATCCGTTCGGGCGTCGCGATGGCCCAAATCGGTGAGTTCTCTTTCATCATGGCCGCGCTCGGAATTTCGCGCGGCGTGATCGAGTCGGATGCTTCCGCACTCATCGTGATGATCGCGACGATTACTGCGCTTACGACCCCGTACGCGGTTCGGAACTCGAAGGCGATCGCGCAGTATTTCGATGCGCGGCTCCCGGAGTCGTGGCGAAAATCGCTCGAGCGCTACAGCGGTTCCATCCAGCGGGGGCGCGCGGCGCCGGAGTGGCAGCGAATGCTTACACGCCACCTGATGATCATCCTCGTGAACGCCGCACTCGTCGGAGCGATTGGGCTATATTTCGGCCGATTCGCGAGTCACTGGATCACCGAGCAGCTCTCGGGTTCGGCCGATGCCCTCGTCGGAACTCGATTAGGCGCCCTCGTTCTTTCGATTGCGATTTGTACGCCGTTTCTCTGGGGGATCGCCAAAGGAGGACTGGGGGCGGCTCGGGTCCGCGGGTACTGGATGAATCGGCAGCTTCGTCCGCTCCTCGTGGGAACGCTGATCGTACGGGCCGTCGTTTTTTTCGCGCTCGTTGGTTTTCTATTGAGCCGTTTTTTTCGTCTCCCACTTTCGGTCTTGGTTGTCGCGTGCGTGGTTTTCGCCGCGCTCGTTTTATTCTCGAGACGGATCGAGCGCGTTTACGAACGATTCGCTCAGCGGTTTCTCCTTTCGCTTTCCGAATCGGAGCGGAAGGAAGTCGAGGAGACCGATGAGTCTCCCGCCGGACTCGGTCCGTGGGACGGACATATCGCGGCCTTCGAAGTTTCTTTCGATTCGTTGGCGGTGGGAATGACCATCGCCGAGCTCAGAATTCGCGAGCGTTACGGAGTGACCGTCACGCTGATCGAACGAGGCGAGCGGAAAATTCCGGTACCCGATCGGAACGAGCGCGTTTATCCGCGCGATCGCTTGCATGCGATCGGAACGGACGAACAACTCACGGCCTTTCGGGGATTCATCGAAGTCGCCGCGTCTTCGATCGAAGAAAGCGCCGAGAGCGTCTTTTCGCTCGAGTCGGTGCCGGTCGCTCCCGCGTCCGGATTCGTCGGTCGGACGATTCGGGAGAGCGGAATTCGCGAGCGTGCGAACGGACTCGTCGTCGGCGTCGAACGCCAGGGCGAGCGAATTTTAAATCCGCCGGTCGATTTCCGAATCGATGCGGGAGACTTGCTTTGGATCGTCGGTCAGCGCGAAAAAGTTCGGGCGCTCGGCGCGCCGTCGGCTCCTACTTCTTAAATACTTCTTTGAAGAAGTCCTGCATGGCTTGCCAAGACCGGCGATCGGCTTTTTCGTTGTAGCCCATCGCCGCGCCTGGCTTGAACGCGATTTCTGGGTTCGTGAATTTATGGACGGTGTTACCGTAGGACGTGAATTCCCAGTCGGCCTTCGCGTCGCGCATTTCCTGTTGGAACGCGGCGACTTCCTCGGGTGAAACCGTCGGATCGTCGGCGCCGTGGAATACGGCGATTTTTGCCTTAATCCCGGCGGTGTCTTTCGGGTTCGGCGTGGAGAGTCCGCCGTGGAAGCTGACGGCGGCGACAATCGGCATTTTCGCGCGGGCGGCTTCGAGGGCGACCGTCCCGCCGAAACAGTAACCGATGACGGCGATGCGGCTTGGGTCGACACCCGGAAATTTCGAGGCGGTATCGATCGCGGCTTGGATCCGCTTCCGCATCAGCAGTCGATCGCCCTTATATTTTCCGGCGAGCTTTCCGGCTTCGGTCATGTCCTTCGTGTGGACGCCTTTTCCGTAGATGTCGGCGGCGAAAGCGACGTATCCGAGGTTAGCCAGCATACGCGCGCGCGTCTTTTCGTAGTCTTCGAGGCCCATCCACTCATGGACGACGATGATAAGCGGTGTTTTCGCGCCGGGCGCGAGTTTCGTAGGCGTGGCGAGGAAGCCTTCGAGAGCGGTATCGCCTTCCTTATAATCGATGGATTTTTCCGTGATTGCGGCGGTCGCGATCGCCGACGTGGAAAGGAATGCGGCCAGGAGTGGGGCGAAAGTCATCACGGTGTTTTTCATATCCGGAAATTAGCAAGAAGCGGGCGAAGGCGGAAGGGCCTTTTCCGGATGGAATCCGTTCCGTATTCGTGAGAGTTTTCAGCGCATGACACCTACCGGCTTGGTTCCCGCGACGTCTTATCCGAAAGACAAGATCAAGGTCTTGCTCCTTGAAAACATTCATCCGAATGCGACCGCGCGTTTCCAGAGCGAAGGGTTCCAGGTCGAGAACCTAAAGGGCGCGCTTTCCGAAAAAGATCTCATCGAGAAAATCGCGGGCGTTCACGTCCTCGGGATTCGCAGTAAGACGCAGGTTCCGGATTCGGTCATTGCGGCCGGTAAGCAGCTCCTTTCGATCGGATGTTTTTGCATCGGCACAAACCAAGTCGACCTCGCCGCCGCGAATCGCCGGGGCGTTCCGGTTTTTAATGCGCCGTTCAGTAATACCCGCAGCGTGGCCGAAATGGTCATCGCGGAAATCATTTTTCTCGCCCGCCAGCTCGCAGATCGCTCGAAGGAAGTGCACGAAGGGACTTGGAAGAAAGTCGCGAGCCAGTCTTTCGAAGTTCGCGGGAAGACGCTCGGGATCGTCGGCTACGGACACATCGGATCTCAGGTCGGCGTGCTCGCCGAGAGTTTCGGGATTCGCGTTTTGACTTACGATATTTCCGCGAAGCTCTCGATGGGAAATACGCGCGCGGTCGCGGGCCTGGCGGATCTTCTCGCGCAGTCGGATTTCGTGACTTTGCACGTCCCGGAAACGCCGCTCACGAAGAATCTGATGGGCGCCCCTCAGCTCGCGCTCATGAAGAAAGGCGCGTATCTCATTAACGCCTCTCGAGGGAGTGTCGTCGATATTCCCGCGCTGGCGGTGGCATTGAAGGAAGGGCGTCTCGGCGGAGCCGCCGTCGACGTTTATCCGGAAGAACCGGCCGGAAACGAAGTGACGTTCTCATCTCCGCTTCAAAAAATTCCGAACGTGATTCTTACTCCGCATATCGGGGGATCTACTGAAGAAGCCCAAGCGAACATCGGCGTCGAAGTTTCCGAGTCGCTGACGAAGTTCATGAACGAGGGCGCGACGATTTCTGCGGTAAACTTTCCGCGGATCGAACCGCCCGCGGTTCCGGGTACCCACCGGATCCTGAACGTTCACCGAAACGTGCCGGGCGTATTGAAAGACATCAACCGGATCGTTTCCGATCTGAACGCGAACATCCGCGGACAGGTTCTTTCGACCGATAACGAAATCGGCTACCTCATCATGGATCTCGACCAGAACGTGTCGGGCGCGGTGAAGGACGCGATCGAGGGGCTGAGTACCTCGATTCGGACGCGGATTCTGTTTTAGGGCACCCTCGCCAGTGGCGAAGCTCTGCGTCACGCCTAACGCCGCCGTCCGATTTTCGGACGTTTCACTTCGGGCGCCCGAAGTGCGGCGCATTAAGTGAGGGAAAGAAAAGGCAAAATTAATCCCAAATTTTCCCAGGGTTAAGAATCCCTTTCGGATCGAAAATCTTTTTTATCGCGCGAAAGAGTTCGATCTCGTGCGGGGTGCGTGTGAAGGAGAGAAATTCTTTCTTGAGGAGTCCGATCCCGTGTTCGGCAGAGATCGACCCTTTATATTTCCGAATGAGCTCGAAAAGATCACGGTCGACGGCTTTCGTAGCCGTGCGAAACTCCGGAATGGGCATCGACTCGGGCTTCATGATGTTGATGTGAAGATTTCCGTCGCCGATATGACCGAAATTACAGATTTCCCAGCCGACGTAGTGGGTGCCGAAAAATTCGGCAAGCTCGGCACAAAACGGTTTCAACGCCGCGATGGGTAGCGCGACGTCGTTCTTATGGGGAAGCCCCGTAGATGCGAGCGACTCGGAAATCCCCTCACGGAGCGTCCAGAATTCTTCGGCTTCGCGCGAAGACTGGGCCATCGTCCCGTCGGTGACGAATCCAGATTCGAGCACTTCCTCAAGCCACTTCTCGGTGACTGCCGCATCCGCCGGACGTTCGATTTCGACGAGCACATAATGCGAAGACGCAGCCGCGAACGGCGGGCGCGCCCCCAGATGCTTCGTGACCCGAGCGAGGCAGAGGTCGGTGAAGAACTCGAAGGCTTGGAGCGTAATTGGCGCCATGCGGGCGAGGCGGAAAAGTTCGAGTACCGCGTCGAGGTTCGGAACTGCAAAGAGGAAGACGTCTTCTTCGCGCGGAATCGGCGCGAGTTTCAGCGTCGCCTCGGTAATTACTCCGAGCGTGCCTTCCGAGCCAATAAAGAGCTGGCGTAGGTCGGTCCCCGTATTATTTTTTTCAAGCGCGCCGTTTAATTCTAGAATTTCTCCCGTCGGCAGCACGACCTCGAGGCCGAGGACCCACTGGCGAGTCAGTCCGTAACGAATGACGTTCACCCCGCCCGCGTTCGTCGCAATATTTCCGCCGACCTGACTCGACCCTTTCGAGGCGAAGTCGACCGGCCAAGTCAATCCATGAGGTTTCGCATGAAGGTGGACACCTTCGGTGATTGCTCCGGCTTGGACCCGAACGGTGCGGGCGACCGGATCGACCGAGTCCATATGTGTCATGCGCTTCATCGAAAGGACGGCTTCCTTCTTCGCGGCGACGGCACCGCCGGCGAGGCCGGTCCGCCCCCCCGATGGGACGACGGTCTGTCCAGTTTCGGACGCGAGCTTCAGCAGGCGCGAGACTTCCGCGGTCGTACGGGGAAAACAAATGACGAGCGGATCGGGCGCGTAGTTCTTCGTCCAGTCTTTCCCATACTCCGCAAGCTCGTACGGATCAGTCGTAGAGAAGTCGGCCGGGAAGTCGGTTTTTAACTTTTTAAGGAAGGCTTCGGAGGAGCTCACGCGAGACCCAGAATCTCTGCTAACACTGCGTCTCGCAAGTGCGTTTTCGCGTGAAAAGGCGTAAATAGAGAGAGATGGACGCGCACACTGAATTTACCACCCTCCAGATTGACGGTATGACCTGCGCTTCCTGCGTTTCCCGCGTCGAAAAAGCGCTGAGCGAAGTTCCCGGAGTGCGCACCGCCAGCGTGAATCTCGCGACCGAACGGGCCCAGGTCGAGGGAGATTCGAGCATCGAGATGCGCTTTCTTCTCGAAGCGGTTGAAGGCGCCGGCTATTCTGCGCGCTTGGTGAAGGGAGGCGAACCTTCGGTGCCGGCCCGTGATTCTTTCCTTGGCGTGACCGTTTTAGGGGCCGCCCTACTCAGTGTCCCGCTGGTCGCTCCGATGCTGATGCATCCCTTTGGTTTTAGGATCGAGCTTCCCGTGCCGGCCCAAGTGGCGCTCGCGACCGTAATCCAGGTCGTTTTCGGCGCTCGTTTTTACCGTTCGGCCTATCGCGCGGTTCGTGCGCGCAGCGGAAACATGGATCTCCTCGTCGCACTCGGCACGACGGCGGCCTATGGCCTAAGTCTGTATGAACTTTCCTTCGGTGAAGGAGCCGTCTACTTCGAGAGTGCCGCCGTCGTCATCACGCTGGTTCTCTTCGGAAAATGGCTCGAAGCCGCTGCGAAGATGAATGCCCTCGGTGCGATTCGCGCGCTTTCCGAACTTCGCCCGGAGACGGCGCGAGTCTATCGCTCGCGCGAGGGAAAACCGGATTGGGTCGAAATGTCGATCGAAGACGTGGCCGTCGGAGACCGCGTGGCGGTTCGTCCCGGCGAGCGCGTGCCGGTCGACGGAGTGATCCGCGAGGGATTCGGCGCGGTCGATGAATCGCTGCTCACCGGCGAAAGTCTTCCCGTCGAAAAAGCGGTCGGATCGCGCGTCGTGGGCGGGTCGATAAACGGAGAGGGATTTCTCGTCGTCGAAGCGACCGCGATCGGGTCGGCAACGTTCCTCGCGGGGATCGCGAAACGGGTCGAAGATGCTCAAGCGACGAAAGCGCCGATCCAAAAACTCGTCGATCGGGTTTCTGCGATTTTCGTTCCTACCGTACTCGGAATTGCGCTTCTCACTGCCGTTCTGACGGTCCTTTTCGGAGGAACGACGGAAATCGCGATTCTCCACGCGGTAGCGGTACTCGTGATCGCTTGTCCATGCGCGCTCGGCTTAGCGACGCCGACCGCACTCCTCGTCGGTACCGGAATCGCCGCACGCGCAGGGATTCTCGTGAAGGATGCGGAAGCTCTCGAGCTCGCGCACGGAGTTCGGGTGGTCGCCTTCGATAAAACCGGCACGCTGACGGAAGGCCGCCCGACCGTGAGTGCATACGTCGAACTCCAGGCGGGTGCGCTTTCGAAAGCAGTCGCACTCGCGTATGGGAGCGAGCATCCGCTTGCGAAAGCGGTGACCGAGTACGCCCGCGACAAGTTTGTCGAGCCGATCAAGCTCGAAGGATTGCACGCGGTTCCCGGCGAGGGGGTTTACGGACGCGTGACGGGAACTCCCGAACTCTGGCAATTCGGATCGGCGCGGTACCTTACCGATCAAGGTTA
>JBBQMV010000100.1:0-8330 GCA_038329315.1 Bdellovibrionia bacterium
GGAAATCAAGGACCACGGGGACCCCAAGGTCCAGGCGGTAACGGCGGCGGAGTTGGACGCGGCGGCCACATGCCTGGCGGACATCGCTAAAAGTTCACGGCCGTAAAAACTTCAAAGGGCCTCGGGAGATTCTCCCGGGGCCCTTTTCTTTTAAAATGCGCGAGTCTTATTCTTCTTCGGAAGCGGGCTCGGGTTGAGGCTCGAGGTGACTCTTGTGATCGGTCACGATCTCTTTGTGTTTCTTCAGTTGTTTATCAAGGCGAGTGATCGCGAGGTCGATCGAAGCGTACGCTTCGTCCGCGCGGCCTTCACCGAATAGATCGATGTGACTTCCGACGGTGTGGCAATGGGAGATGAATTCTCCATGCTCTTTCGTGAAGTTCCACGTGACGTGGACTTTGCCATCGAAATACTTTTTCAGTTTTCCCGACTTCTCAGTCGCGTAGTTGCGTAGGGCATCGGAAGAATCCATGTGCTTGAAATGAATGTCGACGATCATGGGGGTACCTCGTCGTCCGACTATAGAACCTTTTTGCGCTTACTCGAAGAGAGAATACCGAGCATATCGCGATATTTAGCCACGGTACGGCGCGCGATATCGATATTATCTTTCGACAAAAGTTCGACGATCTTCTGATCGGAGAGCGGATTCTTTGGATCTTCTTTAGAGACGAGCTGACGCAGCTTATCCTTGACCGCTTCGCTTGCGAGCGATTCGCTTCCATCCGAAGATTGGATCGACGAGTTAAAAAAGTATTTTAATTCGAAGATGCCGACCGGCGTGTGCACATACTTATTCGTGGTCACGCGCGAGATCGTCGACTCGTGCATCCCGATGTCGTTCGCGACGTCCTTCAAAATCATCGGCTTGAGCATTTGCACGCCCTTATCGAAGAAGTCGCGTTGGCGCTTCACGATCGCGTCGGTGACTTTATAGATCGTCTTCTGGCGATTATGGATCGAGCGAATCAGCCAAACGGCCGAACGCAGTTTTTCTTGGACGTAGTCCTTCGTGTCTTTGCTATTCTTCGACTGGTCGGCCTTCGCGTTTTGGAGAACCGATTTATAATACGGAGAAATTCGAAGTTTCGGTAGACCGTCTTCGTTCAGGGAAATCACGAATTCGTCGGCTACCTTATAAACGTAGATATCCGGCGTGATGTAATGGGTGTCGCCCGTCACGAAGTTCCGGCCCGGCTTCGGCTCGAACTCCATGATGAGCCGGGTCGCGTCCGTGACTTCTTTCAGCTGGACGCCGAGGACCTTCGCGACGGTCGCGTAGTTCTTTTTTTCGAGATCGGTCAGGTGCTCGGAGATGATCTTTTCAACGAGAGGCTGGCGCGGCTCGAGAAACTTGGCCTGGAGTAGGAGACATTCGCGAAGATCGCGCGAACCGACCCCGAGCGGATCGAAGTTTTGGATCATTTTCAAAACTTCTTCGGCATCTTCGAGTTCAAGGCCGGCTTCTCGGCAAATGTCTTCGAAATTCCCGTTGAAGTATCCTTCGTCGGAAAGGTTTCCGATCACGAGTTCTCCGAATTTTTTTTCTTCGTCCGTTAGGCTCGTCATCGAAAGCTGCCACATCAGGTGCTCTTCGAGGGTCGAGGTCTTCGTCAGAGCGGCATCGAAACTCGGAAGGTCGTCGAGGCTCTCCTTCATCGAAGGCGCGGTCATCGACGACGAGTTATAGTCTTCGATGTAGTTTTCCCAGTTCATGTCGTCGACGTTTTCGGCCGGCGCGGCGATCTGCTCTTCGGGTGGTTTTTGCTCACCGAAGGCTTCTTCATCGCGCGTCTGCTGACCTTCGGCATCGAGCCCACCGTCTTCGGTCTGGGTGTCGCCTTCGGAACCGTTTTCGCCGTCCGGAACTTCGCCGAGTTCTTCCAAAACCGGATTTTCCACCAGCTCTTGGTTCACCACTTCCATGAGCTCCATACGGTTCAGCTGCAGCAGCTTGATCGCCTGCTGGAGCTGGGGAGTCATCACGAGCTGTTGGCTTAGTCGTAAGCCCTGTTTGATCTCTAAAGCCATGAAGGGGGGTGTTCCTTAAAATTGAAAGTTTTCGCCGAGGTACTTTTCGCGCGCGATCGGACTCTTCGCGATTTCTTCGGGGGTGCCTTTCTCAATAATTTTACCATCACTGAGCAAATATCCAATATCGCAAATCGCCAACGTTTCTCTTACGTTGTGATCGGTGATGAGAATTCCGATGCCCCGCTTCCTAAGCGTCGAGATCATCTTTTGGATATCCGCGACGGCGAGTGGGTCAATTCCGGCAAAGGGTTCGTCGAGAAGCAGAAATTTCGGGTCCAGAGCGAGCGCACGTGCGACTTCGACCCGACGACGCTCACCGCCGGAGAGGGTGAAAGCTTTTTGACGGGCAATGTGCCCGATGTTGAACTCTCCAATTAAACTCTGGAGGCGTTTGTTTCGCTCGGTGTGATCGAGGTCGAGCGTTTCGAGAACGGCGAGGATATTTTCTTCGACCGTCATGCGTCGAAAGACGCTCGCTTCTTGGGGAAGGTAGGCGACGCCCAGTCGAGCACGTTCGTGCATCGGGAGTTCGGAAACGTCCTTTCCGTCGAGGAGGATTCGTCCTCCGTCCGCTTTCACGAGACCGACCACCATGTAGAACGAAGTCGTTTTACCGGCGCCGTTCGGACCGAGTAGTCCGACGACTTGGCCGGAGCGCACGGAGAAATCCACACCGCGAACGATCGGGCGCTCGGCGTAAGCCTTTTTGATGTCGATTGCTTCGAGCGTGTGAATTGGGTTTTCAGTCATTGGGATGGGTCTTCAGGATCGCCTTCAGAGAACGCGTTCGACTGATCGACTTCGACCAAATCGCTATCGCGATGCACGATGATGGTTTCTCCCGTAAGCGTATCACGGTCCTGATAAACTTGCGGATAATCACGGAGGATAATCAGGTTCTTTTGGCTGTCGAATTCGGCAATTCCGGCAGTGGCGTAGCGTGGTTTCATGCTTTTCGCGCGCCGACGTTCGGCGACGTTCGCATCATCCGCGACCTTCGGATGTTCTTCGATCTTCACGTCGTCGAGTGCACGAACGGAGCGGAGCTTTCGCCGATTCGCGTTGATTCGAAACTCCGCGCGTCGCGATTTACTGGTCATTCCGGGCTGAGTAATTTTCACGAAACGAAGATCGGCCGGGCGGGCTTCGAGCATCGTGAAACGGATAATATCTTTTTTGCGATCGATGGTCGCTCGATCGGAGTCGATGGTCGTGACTTCCGTCGCTTTATTTGGATCGGGTTTCACCACGCGAACATCGACGTCGGAGAGGAGTTCGAGTCGGTCCTCGAGTCCGCTGTAGTGCATGCCTTTCGAACGGAAATCGTAGCGTTCGGCGTAAGGTTCCTTCGGAGAAGGGACGCTATGACCTTCCATCGGATAGGCGATCGGCACGGAAAGGTCCTTGGTTACGGCCTGATAAAGCATGTAAGGGCTGATCGTTTCGAGGCCGTTCGGATAAATGGTTCTTACGTCACCGAAGAGTTCGAGGTTTCGAGACTCCATGAAGTACTTCGCTTCTTTCGAAGTCACGACGGTGATTTTCCCCTGCGCATCGTAGAGATCTGCATGAACCACTCGGGCATGAATAATTCCGTCGGCCTGATAAAAGAAGGCGCGTTCGGCTTGGAGCAGCCACTGCTTCGTCCCGGCTTGGGTCGAGACCTGCTGAAAACCCTCGACCGAATATTCCGGAACGCGGTCGGCGGGGATCGTCGGCGTAACGAAGGAGTCGGTATATTTCGGCCGCAAGGATTCGGCGTCGATGGCCGCGGGCGCGCCCTCTTCTTCGAGGCGCTGCGGGGAGAATGCGACGATTTGGAGGATGATAACGAGACCGACGCCGGCCGCCAGCCAGAATCGGAAGCGCCTCGCGGTCGCAATTGCCTTTAATATTAATCGTTTAGCCCGAAAGGACCGTTCCACCCTCCTAGTTTAGACGTCCCCCTGCTTTCCACCAATGGAAATGGGTCCAGGTTGATTGAAGAGCTATATGCGACGTGTTAGGACTCAGGAGTTCGGAACCTCATGCAAAAGACACCGGCCCACCCGCAGCTGAATCTGAGCCAATTCGAGACTCGTAAACAGAGCCATCTCGAGATCGCCCTGCGTCCGGAAGTCCAGGCCGTGGAATCCTCCGCGCTCGAATCGCTCGTCCTCGAGCACGACGCCCTTCCCGAATTTAATTTCGCCGACGTAAACCTCGCGACGCCGTTCCTGAAAGGGAGTGCGAAACGCGAACTCGCGACGCCTTTTTTCGTGTGCGGAATGACTGCCGGACACGCGTCTGCGGCCAGTCTGAATGCCCGCTTGGCCGCCGCTTGCGCGAGCCGCGGCTGGATCTTCGGTGTCGGATCGCAGCGGCGCGAACTGGATTCCTCTCGCCCGCTGATCGACGGGTGGTCGGGTTTGAAGAGCGTTTCCCCGAATCTCGTGGTTCTCGGAAATCTCGGGCTTGCTCAAGCGGTATTCGCCTCTACGGCCGCCGTCCAAGCGCTCGCTCGAAACGCCGAAGCCGATGCGTTCTGCATTCACTTAAACGCGCTCCAAGAAACGATGCAGCCGGAAGGCACTCCCGACTTCAAGGGCGGAGTCGCCGCACTTCGCCGCCTTTCCACCAAACTCGGTGTGCCGCTCATTTTAAAAGAAACCGGCTGCGGATTTTCGCGCCGTACGCTTCTAAAAATTCGTGAACTTCGGCTTGCGGCGGTCGACGTTTCGGGGCTTGGTGGGACGCATTGGGGTCGGATCGAGGGCGTTCGCGCCGGACGCGATGGTGACGCTGTACGCGAACGGGCGGCGGAAACATTCGCAAATTGGGGGATAACGACGGTAGACTCCGTTCGGATGGCCTCGAAAATTCTTCCGAAATCGGTCGAGGTTTGGGCAAGCGGCGGAGTCCGCTCCGGGCTCGACGCCGCGAAACTCATCGCGCTTGGCGCGACTCGGGTTGGCTTTGCAAAACCGGCGCTCGAGGCTGCACTGGCTGGCGAAGCGGCCCTTATGAAGTGGATGGAGAGTATCGAGTTCGAACTCCGCACGGCGCTCTTCTGCACCGGAGTAAAAACGCCGACCGCGCTTCGGAAGCGGGGGCTCACATGAGCAAACGCCCATTTGAAAATTTTCACCGGATGACCCGCCAAGAGCGGCTTGCGAAAGTTCGTGAGTATTGCGGACTGACCGACGAAGAAACGAAGATACTTTCTGGTGAAACGCCGTTTTCGCTCGACGTCGCCGAACACCTGATCGAGAACGTCGTCGGTTTCTTCCCGATGCCGATCGGCGTGGCGACGAACTTCCGGATCGACGGTCGCGAGATTCTCATTCCGATGGCGGTCGAGGAAACCTCGATTATCGCCGCGGCTTCCTCGACGGCGAAATGGGTGAGCCGTGAGGGGTCTGTTCGAACCTACATGAAAGGGAACCTCATCATCGGCCAAGTTCAGCTGCCGAACGTTCGAAATGTCGCGCACGCGCGTACGGCGCTCCAAGAATATCGTACCGAACTTGTGGATCTCGCGAACGCATGTATTCCGAACCTCGTTGCCCGTGGTGGTGGTGTTCGTGAAATCGCGATCCGTGAGCTCGCCCGCCCAGCATTCGAGTCGACACCGGCCGGCACGATGCTCGTTCTTCACGTCCTTTGTGATCCTTGCGATGCGATGGGAGCGAACCTCATTAATCAGGTCTGCGAAGCCCTTAAGCCACGAATCGAGCAAATCACCGACGAACGCGTCGGTCTCTGCATTCTTTCGAATCTGACCGACGGAAAGCTTGCCGGCGCCGAAGTCATCGTTCGCGGAATCGATCCGATCGTCGGCCAGGGCATCGTCGAGGCCGCGCTCTTTGCGAAGGTCGACCCGTACCGTGCCGCCACCCACAATAAGGGCGTGATGAACGGGATCGATCCGATCTTGATCGCGACGGGTAATGATTGGCGCGCGGTCGAGGCGGGAATTCACGCCTACGCGTCTCGGTCCGGAAAATATCAGCCCGTCACCGAATGGTGGATGGAAGGTGCGGATCTTCACGGTCGCTTCGAAGCACCGCTCGCCGTCGGTACCGTCGGCGGAGTAACGCGTGCCCATCCGACGGCGCGGGTCGCGTTGAAAATGCTCGGTGTAGAGAAATCGGAAGACCTCGCGCGGATTTGCGGAGCGGTCGGCCTCGTCCAAAACCTCGGTGCGCTGAAGGCGCTCTCGACCGTCGGAATCGTGAAAGGGCATATGCAACTTCACGCGGCAAACCTCGCAATCGCCGCGGGCGCCGGCGCCCACGAAATCGGGGAAGTTCGCGATCGGCTGAATGCCGTTCTCGAACGGGAAAAGAAAATCAATCTGTCCCAGGCGATTGCCATCCTTGAGGAGATTCGGAAGAAAGTCGCCGTAACGACCCCTTCCGTATTCCACTAAATGATTTCCATTCCGAGCAAAGTGTTTCTGCTCGGCGAATACGCCGTCCTCACCGGAGCATCGGCGTGGTTGAGCGCGGTTTCACCGCGGTTCGAACTTCGCGATGGCGCGTCTACGAAGTTTCATCCGGAGAGTCCGGCCGGTAAGTTTCTCGCGAGTCAGGGACGGAACGAAGTCGCGGGCACGTTTGTCGACCCTTGGGAGGGACGCGGAGGGTTCGGTGGCTCGACCGCGGAATTCGCCGTCGCGGCGTACCGAGAAGGCGTTCGGGCGCCACTCGATGCGTGGCGTGCTTACCGCGAGCTTTCGCGCGACGAAAATCCGACTCGTCGTCCGAGCGGCGCCGATCTGATCGCCCAGTGGTCGGGCGGTACGGTCGAATGGGATCCTAAGTCCGAAAAAATTACGGATCTCACGCACGAAATCGGCGCACTCCCGATTTTAATTTTTTCCGCGACCCACCTTCCCAATCGGAAGACGGTGACTCACTCGCACCTCGAAACGCTAGCCAGCTCGAGTCTTTCTTTCGGATCGCTTCTGCCTTCACTCGAGCGCGCGCGCGAGGGGCTTCGTTTGCGGAAGTGGACCGAGGTTGGGCACGCTTTTTCGGCTTACGCGGATTCGCTCTCGCACCTCGGCCTCGAGGCCCCGGTCGTTCGGAATGAGCGGCTCGCGATTTCCCGCCAACCCGGCGTAATCGGAGTAAAGGGATGTGGATCCCTCCAAACCGATGCGATGCTCGTCGTCGTCGAATCGACGGATTCGCCTGAAGCGGAACGCGTGATCGCGTTTGCGGCAGACGAATGCAGTCTGCGTCTTCTTTCGCGCGGGCTATCACGTGAGCCCGGAATTCGCGAGGAGTCGCGATGAGCACCAAACGAGTGCTCGCCCGAGCACCTTCGAATATCGCGATCGTAAAGTACATGGGTAAGGTCGACCCCGAACGAAACCTGCCCGCGAATCCGTCGCTTTCGATGACTCTCTCGAATCTCTGTACTTACGTCGAACTTCGGGCCGTTCACGGTAGCGGACTTCGGTTTGTGCGCGAAGTTCCGGAAGGCGCGAAAGGCCAGTCGCCCGCGCTCACCGCCGCCGGCGAGGAGAAATTTCTCAGTCATCTCGGCAGAGTGATGGACCGAGCGCCCGACCTTCTCTCCACCCACCGACTTGCCATCGGAATTTCTCCGGCCCACGTCGAAATACGCACGGCGAACACCTTTCCCGCTGCCGCGGGGATTGCGTCTTCGGCTTCGAGTTTCGCCGCACTCACCTTAGCGGCAATCGCGTTCCACGCAAAAAATGCCGAAGAGTTTCGCACCCGATACTCCGAGGATTCGGCGCTTCGACGTTCGCTCGCGAGTCTTTCTCGCGAGGGATCCGGTTCGAGTTGTCGCTCTTTCGAGGGTCCCTTCGTCGCTTGGGATGAGGACCGGACCGAGCGGGTCGAGAGTGCTTTAAGGCCACTCTCGGATCTCGTCGTCGTCGTATCGGCGGGAGCGAAATCAGTCGGATCAAGCGAAGCCCATCGGCGCGTGCGCACCTCTCCTCACTGGAATGGTCGAACGACGCGAGCGGCGAATCGGTTTGCAGATCTGAAGAACGCGCTCCGACAAGGGAACTTCGCGGGGATGAGCGAAATCGCGGACGCGGACTTCCGGGACATGCACCTGCTTTTCGAAACTTCGGTACCCCCGTTTTCCTATTTCGCTCCAGGTACGACCGCGGTGCTTGACTTCCTCGCCGGAGAAATCGGAATCGCCGTGACGATGGACGCCGGCCCGAACGTTCACGTGATCGTTCCGCAGAACGAAGAAGAGCATTGGCGCACGAAGATCTCGGCGCGCTTTCCCGAATTTCCGATCCTCGTCGACCGCGAGGGGTACGG
>JBBQMV010000101.1:0-8314 GCA_038329315.1 Bdellovibrionia bacterium
CGATCACGATCAGGATACCGGCGATCGCATCTCCGCGGACGAATTTCGAGGCACCGTCCATCGCTCCGTAAAAATCCGCTTCGCGCGAGATTTCGGAGCGACGCTGGCGAGCGGCATCTTCGTTGATCAGACCTGCGTTCAAATCAGCGTCGATGGCCATGTGCTTGCCGGGCATGGCGTCCAAGGTAAAACGCGCGGCAACTTCGGCGACTCGGCCGGCGCCTTTCGTGATGACGATGAAGTTAATGATCACGAGAATCATGAAGACCACGATACCGACGGCGTAGTTCCCTCCGACGACGAACTCGCCGAACGCGTGGATCACTTCACCCGCGGCCGACGTTCCCTCTTCCGCACCGGTGAGAAGAATTTTTCTCGTCGTCGCGACGTTCAGCGCGAGACGAAAAAGAGTAGTGAGAAGGAGTAGCGAAGGAAAGATCGAGAAATCGAGCGCCTTTTGAGCGTACACCGCGGTCAAGAGGAGCATGATAGAGATCGCGATACCGAGCGAAAGCATGATATCGAGCATGAAACCCGGCAACGGCATCACCATCACGGCGAGAATGCCAACCAGACCAATGGCTAACGCCAAGTCTGAGTTTTTGCTGATTCGATTCAGTAAACTATCCATGCGCCATCCTTAGCGAAAGAACGTTCAAAATTCCGGAAACGCGAAATCTACATCTTGCGATTTCGCAGCCGAAAAACGTAAGCCAGAACTTCGGCCACCGCTTGATACAGTGCCCTAGGTATATATTGATTTATTTTCACGGATTTATACAGCGTTCGTGCGAGAGGAACGTTCTCTACCGTTGGCACGCCCGCCTCGGCCGCGATGGCCTTGATTCTTTGGGCGATAAAGTCGGCACCCTTCGCTACGACCTTCGGCGCCAACATATTGTCTTTGTCATATTGGATCGCAATCGCGATGTGCGTCGGGTTTGTGACGATCACGTCGGCCGTCTTCACCGCGGCCATCATCCGGCGACGAGACATCTCGCGCTGAATCGACCGGATACGTGCTTTCACCTGCGGGTTACCTTCACGCTCTTTCGCTTCTTCTTTGGCCTCTTGGCGGGTCAGGCGGACCTGCTTCATCCAATCCCGCCGCTGCATCCAAAAGTCCGCCCCCGCGAAAACGCCGGCGATGGCAAGGAGGGTCAGAAATACGTTTTTCGCGGATACCGAAAACGCAGAAAGGACGAGGTCCGGATCCGTGATCATGAGCTGGGGCGAGGTCAAGATTTCCCCTTTGATGAGGAGGTAAGCGACCCAAACCGACACGACGATCTTAAAGATCATCCGGAAGCCTTCGAACACGAACTTCATCGAGAAAAAACGCATCAACCCTTTAATCGGGTCGATTTTCTCGAAATTCGGCATGAGCGGTTCGAAAGTAAAAATCGAACCGATTTGCATGAAGCTACCCGCCACTCCGAACACGAATCCGGCAATGCTCACCGGAAGGCCGACCATGATGATCAGCTTCAGGCACTTCGTAAGCATCTCGTTGACCGCGGCTTTATCCGAAAAGTTCATCTTCGCGATATGATCGACGCGAAAAGTTTCGCGCATGTAGTCTGAAATATCCGCACCCATCTTCGGAGCGAAAATATAGAGAGCCGAAGCAGCGGCGAGGAGCGAAAGCAGACCGACAAGTTCGCGCGACTGGGCCACCTGGCCCTTTTCCCGCATCTCATCGATCCGCGTCTGGCTTGCCTCGTCTAATAAGTCGTCTGTACTTCGGTCTTCTTGATTCTCTGCCATTTACCTTCCCGCCATCACGACGAGCATGCCCTGCATCCAGTCTTCGGTGCGGGACAAAATGTTCGAAGCCACCGTCTGGAATTCCGGAGCCGTCAGCATGAGGACGACCATTCCCGCGAAAGCGCTGATTCCGAGGGAAAGGACGAGAATATTCATTTGGGGCATCGTCTTCGAAAAGACCCCGAAGGCGACGTTTACCGCGAACATCACCAGGGTAATTGGAGCACCGAGCTGCACACCGAACTTCAGGACCATCCCTGTCATCTCGATGAGGCGGGATTGCATCAGGCTATTTACCCCCGCCTCCCCGAGCCCACAAAAGCGGAACGAATCGAGCGCGCCGTGAAGCAGGAGATGGTGACCGTCGAGCGCAAGAAATGCGAGCATCGCGATCGCGACCTGGATTTCTGCGACGACCGTCGTCTGGGTTTCGTGATGGGGATCGTAAATCGACGCCATCGAGAAACCCATCATGTTCGAGACGATAGCGGCGCCGATTTGGATGGCGTCGAAAACGAGCTTCGCGGTGTAACCAAGAACGAGACCGACGAGCACTTCCTGGAAGATCGTTCGCGCAATTCCGAAGGTCGTCGCGGCCCAAATCACCGCATCGCCCGGACGGACGAAGCCCTGCTTTACGAGGCCCGGAAAAATCGCCAGCGTGATCGCGAGCGAAAGGAGTATCTTTACCGGGGCCGGGATCATCTTATCACCAAACACCGGAAGTACGGCGATCAATACGCTTACGCGAACAAGTACCGCGAAAAACGAGAAAATCTCTTCAGGTGAAAATTGGAAAAGACCGCTCACGCGCTACCTCACCCATGAGGCAAAGTTTCCGAAAATTTCACTCGAGTAGTTCTGAAGAACTTCCATCATCCAAGGCGCCATCACCGCCAGCACGACGATAATCGCGATCATCTTCGGAATGAAAGTCAGGGTCGCTTCGTTAATCTGCGTGATCGCTTGGAGCACACTCACGATAATCCCGATCACCATCGCCGCGAGCAGCATTGGACCAGCGATGAGCATCATCGTCTTCATCGTCTCGGTGGCGATTTGCATTACGATATCTTCGGACATGGAACTCCTCTGTTACTCAGTCGAGTACTCTGTTTAGCCGAAACTCTTCACCAAGCTACCCACTACGAGATCCCACCCATCCACGAGTACGAAGAGCAGCAGCTTAAACGGTAACGCGATCGCGGTCGGCGGAAGCATCATCATCCCCATTGCCATCAGAACGCTCGCAACGACCATGTCGATGACGAGAAACGGCAGGTAAATCATGAAACCGATCTGGAACGCTGTCTTCAATTCGCTCACGACGAAGGAAGGAATCAGTACGTATGTCGGAACGCCGTCGCGATTTTCGGGTTTTGCCTCTTTCGAAAGAGACATGAAAAGCTCGAGATCCTTTTCACGGGTCTGGTTAAACATGAAAACCCGAAGGGGCTTCTCGGCTCGGTCGAACGCCGTCTTTTGGTCGATCTTCTCGGCCATGTACGGTTCGAGGGAGTTCGCAGAAATTTCTTTGAACGCCGGCGCCATGACGAAGAATGAGAGAAAGAGCGAAAGGCCGATGATCAGTTGGTTCGGCGGCATCTGCTGAGTACCGAGCGCCTGACGAAGAAACGAAAGCACGACGACGATCCGGGTAAAGGACGTCATCATAATCAGAATCGCCGGTGCGAGCGTAAGCACCGTAAGCATCATGAGTATCCGGAGAACCGCGACGGTATCCGCCGGCTTTCCACCGTTTCCGAACGATAGGCTCAGGTTCGGCATTGGAAGACCGCCCGAACTTCCCGGGACGTACGCCGGAGCGGCAGCCGTATCGGCGAGAGCCGAACCCACGATGAAATAAGCACCGAGTACGGCAGCGATCGTGAGAATCGTGCGTAAGCGAGTCCGACTCATAGTTGCTTCATTCCTTGGACTCGGTCCTTGATCTGAGCACGAATCGACGGCTTAACCGAAGGCTCCTTCAGAGCCGCGGCCAGAGCCGGCGAGAAGGTCGGTCCACCCGCCGCCGTAGCGCCGGCGGCCGGCGGCTGAGCGACGGTTTGGTAAGCGTTAGCCGCTGCCGAGGCCTTCGGTGCGGATGGTGGCCGGGGCTTCGCGAGTCCAAGCGCGACCGCGGCAATATCGCCGAGGTTCGCTTTCGAAGCCAGTTTCGCCGTAGGGGCGACCGGATTGTCTTCATTTTCGAATTTCTTCAGGCTCGCCGCGAAGTCGCCGATTCCGATGTTTTCTTCGGCCTCGCCTTCTTCATTTGCCTTGAACTCGGTGATGAGATTCACTGCATCGTTCGTCATGCCGAGAACGAGCATACGGTCTTGGACGCGAACGACTACGATCGAGCGCTTCGGCGCTAGGTGGTGGGTCGCAACGACTTCGATCATTGCCTTAGCCGCACCGGCCCCCGAAAGTTTATTCAAGAATCCGCCGATTCCACCGCGAGCGGACTTCGCCGACTTTGCGTCGCCCGACTTCACCTTCTTCAGGAACATCACGAAGAGTCCGAAGATTCCAAGCACGAAGAGCATCACGCCGATCGATCGGAACGGGCTCGGAAGCGGCTTTCCGCCGGCGATCGGTTCTTTTCGGAAACCAAGGCGCTTGTCGGTGCGGTCTTCTTCGACTTTCGTTTCCGATTTTTCGGCAACCTTCGCAGCGGCCTTTTCGGCGCTCTTGTCCCGCTCATTGGAGGCGATGCGCGCGAGAAGTTCCTTCTGTTCGGCTTCTTTCGCGAGATTCGCGGCCGGCTGTTCTACACTCTTCTCCGGAGCGGCGACCGTACGCAGCGCGCTCGCGGCGCTGGTGACGACTTGGTCGCCCTTACCCGGGGCTATCCGAACGGTCACGGTCTTTCCCGAAATCTTCACCTGGAGGCGGTTCGCAAACGACTGAGCGTCCCCTTTCACGGTAAACCGAGCGCGAACTAAAGCGGGTGAGTACTGATAAGCGAAAACTTTCGTCAGCTCGGATCCCGAAACCATCGAGACCTTCGCCGGATAGACCGAAGTATTCGTCAGCGAAAGCTGGATATTATCCCGCACGAACTCGGTCTTCACCTGTGACGGCTCGACCTTACCGTCGAACAAGAGTTCGATTTGGCTGCCGTCGACGATGTTCACCTTCTTCAGGTTCACCGCCGCGAGGGCCAGTCCCGGGAGGAGGGCCGCTCCGACTACGATCAGCGAGATTTTCTTCAGCATCCTTGCTTTCCTTTCGACCGACTCCATCCTGGATTCGGGCAATCTTAAGATGACTTCGTTAGCGGGTGACGAAAAAGACTACTTCAATTGCTCGATACGTTCGACCGGGCTGATGATGTCTGTAAGCCGAATCCCGAACTTTTCGTTCACGACGACAACTTCGCCGCGCGCGATTAACTTATCGTTCACAAGCACTTCGAGCGGCTCGCCGGCGAACTTCGTGAGTTCGACCACGGATCCTTGCGCGAGCTGCAGAATTTCCCGAACGGCCATTCGCGAGCGTCCGAGCTCGACGGTGAGCTTCAGCGGAACATCGAGAATAAAGTCGAGAGACTGGACCGGAGGCTGTGGGCCTCGGCTGGTTTGCGCGGCCTGGTTTCCTGGATTCGCTTGCTGGTTCAATGCGGCTTCGGTCATTGGCTTTTACTCCCTGGGTTTAGAAAACTGCTTTATTCTTCGGCTGATTACTCTTCTACCTCGCGCGTGAGCTGGATCGCGCGGTTTCCCCTGGAAATCCCGAAGAAACACTTAAACTTAGAAACATCTTCGATCAGAACGTCGAGTTCGCCATCGGCATCCTGGCCGAGCGGAATGATATCGCCGACTTGGAGATTTACGAGGTCGCCGACGGTGATCGTAGCGGCGCCGAGGTTTACCTTCAGATTCGCTTCGATTTGCTTCATGTGCTCCGTCATCTTGAGGAGCCATTCGTTGTCGGACTTGTCGCCTTCCGTTTGGAACGAAGCATTTAACTTCGATTTGATTGGCTCGAGGGTCGAGTACGGAACGACGAGGGCAATCGTACCCGTCGCGTTTTCGAGTTCGACTTCGAACGTCGTCGAGATGATGACGTCAGACGGAGGAACGACCCCGACGAACTGCGGGTTCACTTCGGTCCGAATGAACGAAATTTTTGATTCGTGAACCGGTGCCCACGCCTCTTCGAGATCGGAAATCGCAAGATCCATTACCTTCTGCATGAGCGAGAGCTCGATACGGGTGAATTCCTTCCCTTCGATCTTCGTGAACGGCCGATCCGTCCCACCGAAAAAAGAGTCGATCAGCGCGTAAGCGAGCTTCGATTCGAAAACGAGAAGCGCCGGCCCTTTGAGCGCTTCGAAACGCATGATGCACATGCAGCTCGGGATCGGCAAGGTGTTCAC
Source organism: Bdellovibrionia bacterium (assembly GCA_038329315.1). Lineage (GTDB taxonomy): Bacteria > Bdellovibrionota > UBA1018 > UBA1018 > UBA1018 > JACMQW01. The sequence goes on from JBBQMV010000101.1 coordinate 6,152, forward strand.
GAATTCGCCGAACTTCAAAAGATCGGTCGAGATGATGGAGATGGAAGCGAACTTCCGAAGCGCATTCGAAAGGGAGATCCGATAAAGACGGATAAACCGTTCGTAGATGATGTCGAGAGTTGGCATCCGACCGCGGATAACGCGGTCTTGATTCGTAAGATCGTAAGGAGTGATTTCCGAATCCGGAATTCCGCCCGCCCAGCCGCTCGCACCGACCACTGGAGTGCCATCGACCGCTGAGCCCAGAGGCGGTGCGGTTTCGACTTTTCCTTCGCTGACTGCGTTTAACAGTGCGTCGACTTCAGATTGACTTAAAACTTGTCCGCCGCTCATGGAAGCCTTCCTTGGCTGCTCGTTAACCGGTTACTGCAAAATTGGTGAAATATACGCCTTTCACCTTTCCGTTCGACATGAACGAATTGAGCGCGTTTCGGATCTCTTCCTTGAGATATTCACGTTGCTCGGCACTGACGAGGTCATTCGGACGCTTGGAATTAAATAGGTCGATAATCGCATTGCGCACTTGCGGCATCTTCGCTTGAACTTCTTTTTCGACTTCGTCGGTTCCGAGTTCGAGCGCGATATTCACGCGAACAAATTTTTGGGAGGTTCCGCCGGGAGTCGCGAGATTTACGGTGAATTGCTCGAGAGCAAGTGAGTGCCCGTCAGTCGAGCCTCTTTTCTCGCCCTTTCCTTCGCCGTGCTCACCTTTCGCTTCGCCATGACCCTCGGCCTTTTCTTCGCCGTGGCCTTCTTCTTTTTTAGCTTCACCGTGACCACCTTCGGCGCTCGGCTGAATATCGCCGACTTGCGGTAGAGCATTTTGTTTTTTGTGGGAAATGAAGAGGGTTGCACCGATCCCGATGCATACGACTAAGTTTACGATCGTGAGGATCGTAACGATCTTACTACCGCCTCCTCCGGAAGCAGGTCCTGCAGCAGGCGCTGCGGCTTTCGCGTCTTCGGACATTCTTGGGGAACCCTCCTGGCCCTATCCAAGAGTGTAGCATGGCCGACGGCGCACTCCGCAAGCGGGAACCAGAGGAAACGAGTCGGCAATTTTCGCCGACGAAATTTTTATGACGGAATTCGGGCCGAGATCCGTCGGTATTCTGACGAAGCTCGGCCCGATTCATTCGTAGGAGGCGTACGTTAGGAGGCGTACTTCAGAACGAGATTAAGATCAGTTCCGCTTGAGGTTCAGAATTTCCTGCATCATCTCGTCGGAAGTGCTGATTACTTTCGAGTTCGCTTGGAAGTTCCGCTGAGCGCTCATCAGGTTAATGAACTCGTTCGCGATATCCGTCGTCGAAGACTCGAGGGTCTTCGCGAGGATCTGGCCGCGTCCACCGGTTTGCGGCGCTCCGGTCGTCGGCTGGCCGGAGTTCCGGGATTCTCGGAAGAGGTTCTTACCCATCTTGAACAGACCTTCTGGGTTTTCGAACTTCGCCAAGGCGACCTGGGCGACGTTGACCGACTCCCCGTTGGTGTAGACGGCAGAGAGAACTCCGTCATCGTTAAACGAGAGACCTGCGATCGTGCCGGCGGTATAACCGTCTTGGTGAGTCTTGTACGCTTCGGAGGCGGTACCGAACTGGGTAACGGCGAGTCCATCGCCGCCGTTCTTCTTGTCTTTACCGAAGTTAAACTTGATCTCTTGGTCCTTCTTCGTGGAACCGACGAAGTTAAACGCGTTCTTATCGATCGATTGTTCCTGGAGCTTTCCGTCTTCGCCGAAGGTCAGCGTGCCCTTGGCTTGCTCGACCATTTCGCCCGGCTTGCCACCCGGAACTTCTTCGCCCTTGGACATCGCGCGCCACGTCCACTTACCGTCGTCGGTCTTGTTGAAGTAACAAGTAACCGTACGCGGAGTGCCGGCGCCGTCGTACACGGTCACGCCGGTAGCAAAGTGCGAGGTCTTTTCCGGATTTTTCGGATCGAATTGGAGTTCTTTCTTCGCGCGAAGATCGAGGTTCATGAACAGTTCGACTTCCTTCGAAGGTTTCGCATCGATGACGGTCCGTTCGACCGCGATCTTACCCATCTTCGAAGTGATCTTGCCGTTTTCGTCGGCTTGGAAGCCTTGAACCTTGTAGTTATCGGCGTTGATTAGGTTTCCGTCCTTATCGAAGTGAAAAGCGCCCGCGCGAGAGAACGCGCGTC
>JBBQMV010000102.1:0-8285 GCA_038329315.1 Bdellovibrionia bacterium
AAATCATCGAAATTTCGGCGATTCGCCGGGTGGAGATCCTCTTCCCTAGGAAGTTCCCCCCCCCCCCCCTCCGCGAACCCACGGAAAAGACTCGCCATGAAGAATCTCCCGCGCCTCGGCTTTATCGTTCTCGGATTGATCGGCGTTTTCGGATGTAGTCCAGGCTCCTCGGTGACCGTCTCTCCGGCGACTCCGCTTCCGAGAGTCCTTAAAGTTTTCGGCTACGCCCCTTCGCAGTACACCAATCTCGTGCACGAATATTCGCTCGATCAGACGACGGGCGCGCTCACGCCGCTCGCGACCGATTCGATCGCGGCCCAAACGCTTCCCCTCTCGCTCGCGGTAAGTCTCTCGAAAAAATTTCTCGTCGCCGCGAACTACAGCTCGAACTCGCTCTCGAGTTACGCGATCGACGGCACGACCGGGAATCTCACGCTGGTCGGAAACTATCCGGTCACCGGCCAGACGGGGACCGCCTATGTCTACGCCCACCCGACGAAAAACGTATTTTATACGGCGGACGCTGGAACTTCCCACATTACCGTGTTCGCGATGAATCCGACGACCGGCGCGCTCAGCGTCCAGTCCGGAATCGCGGCCGGCTCCGGAGTGACCGCTTTCGCAATTAATTCCGCCGGAACGATTCTTTATTCCGCGAACCAAAACGTCAGCGAAATCGGAATTTACGCGATCGACGGAAACGGCGACCTGACCGCCGCCGGAACCCAGGCGATGACCGCCGGTTCTCAAATCAGCCATCTTCTTCTTTCGCCGAACGAGCATTTTCTCTATGCCGGGAACTGGGCGACGGCGACCGTAAGCGGATTCTCGATTTCAGGCACGACGTTAAGCCCGGTCGGTTCGGACGTCGCGACGGGAGCCGGTGGGGTTTATACACTCGGAATTTCTCCCGATGGTCAGCGCCTTTACGCCGCGAAACCTTACGGGAACTCCTTCACCTCCCATTCCCTCGACCCGGTTACCGGAGCGATCGGCGCAGCCGTAACGACGACGCTAAACGGGAGCGTGAACTTCGCGTTCTACGGAAAATACGCGTATCTCGTGCCTTGGACGAGCGCTGCGGCTGGACTTCCGATCGATACCCGAAGTTACTCTGCCGCAAGCGGAATGGGCGCGACTGCGCTGTCGTCCACCGCCGCTATTCAAGGGGCGTATAGCCTCCTGTTCGTCGAAGTCCCCCAGTAAGGCTTGGACTTATACTCCGCGCTCAGCACCAGAGAAAAGCGACCGAACAGAACTCAGAACCGCTTTGCCATCGCCGGGAGAAAGACGGCCAAGCACGGATACGACCAGCCTGGGATCTAGCGTAAAAAGCTTCATCCGAACCAGGGACGGAGCGGGTAGACCCGCGACCGATACCGCCCCATCGAATCAGGCATCGATATTGCTCCTTCAACTACGGGGAAACGCATATGACATTGAATAAAAGTTTCACAGGGGTCGCACTCGTCGGATTAATGGCGACTTCCGGCTTCGCGGCGGGAAATGCGTCGATGACGGGTACGGACACTCTGCGTGGACCGAACGTCGCGAATGAATTCGGACTCGGCTTGATCGTCGGGGAACCTACGGGACCGACCGGAAAACTTTGGCTGAGCCACGAAAGCGCGGTCGACTTCGGGCTCGCGTTCTCCTTCGATCACTACACGCTCATTTATTCGGATTACCTCTACCACTTCCCCGGCGCGTTCGGAGCGTCATCACCTTTCGCAGCGAGGCTCGTTCCGTACATCGGGATCGGCGGTGCGATGGCCTTCGCGAGTGACCGCGATCATGGTAACGACCGGCCGTACTTCGGCCGGGGTCGGGACACCTTCGGGCTTGGCATTCGGGTTCCCCTCGGAATGGAATGGTTCGCGCCTCGGCCTCGTTTAGGCGTCTTCGCGGAAATCGTTCCGGGAGTCGCTCTCATCCCCGATACATCGAGTTTCGTCGACGCGGGTCTGGGTGCGCGCTTCTACTTTTAACGCGTAACACTAGGGTTACAGATATGCACTGCGTTATGGCGGCCTTTTCCCTTGCCGTTTAAGGCCAGATTTCCTAGAACAGTGAACCACTACACACACCCCGAGACTCGCGGCGCGTCGATTTCGAAGACGTGCCAAAAGCAACGGTTGCCTGAGGTAAGAGACTCCTCTCCGGAGCGACGAACCTTCGGTTTATTGGGGTGGAGGAATAAAAACCGCGGCGAAGTCGAAGTTAGAAAGTTTCCAAGCCTGCGTCTGATTTCAAACCAGAACGGCGACCGACCCTCTCCCCCTTCAATTCCCGCATTCAGAAGACTCAGGAGTCCTACTCATGCCTCAGATTACGATGAAAGAACTGCTCGAAGCCGGCGTCCACTTCGGTCACCAAACCCGCCGCTGGAATCCGAAAATGAAGCCGTACGTGTTCGGCACCCGGAACGGAATTTACATCATCGACCTCCAAAAGACGGTCGACCTTACCCGTAAGGCCTGTGACTTCACCGTGAAGCTCGCTTCCGAAGGTAAGAAAGTTCTCTTCGTCGGTACGAAGAAACAAGCCAAGGACGTGGTCCAAGAAGAAGCGATGCGTTCGGGCATGCACTTCGTTACGCACCGCTGGCTCGGCGGAATGCTCACGAACTACCAAACGGTTAAGGCCTCGATCGACCGTTTGAAAAAGTTCGAAGCTCTGAAGGCTTCCGATCAATGGAAAGAAACGCCTAAGAAAGAACAAGCCAAGATCGATCGCGAGCTCACGAAGCTGAAGCAATCGCTCGGCGGCATCGAAGACATGAAGAAACTTCCAGGCGCGATCTTCGTGATCGACACCGAGAAGGAACACATCGCGGTTAAGGAAGCGGCTAAGCTTGGCATTCCTACGATCGCCGTAGTCGACACGAACTGCGACCCGACGGGCGTCACGCACGTCATCCCAGGAAACGACGACGCGATTCGCTCCGTCCGCCTTTTCTCGAAACTCATCGCCGACAGCTGCATCGAAGGCGGAAAGATCTTCCAAGAGAAGCTTCGCGCCCAAGACAAGCCAATGACCGACGAAGAAGAAACCGAAAAGAAGGTTTCTAAGTTCGAAGGCGACATCGATCTCCGCGGTCCAGACGAAGCTGATCTCGAAGCTGCCGTGAACGGTCCTGTCGAAGGCACCGAAGCCGTGGAACCTGCGAAGACTTAAGTTTCGATCCCTCCCTTTCGAAGTGGGCCGTCCTCTCGGGGCCGGTCCACTTCACTTTAACCTCCTCCTCCTTAACGAAAAGGAATGACCTATGGAAATCACCGCATCTGCAGTGAAAGACCTCCGCGAGAAAACTGGCGCGGGGATGATGGATTGCAAAAAAGCCCTCGCCGAAACGGCGGGCGACCTCGACAAGGCGATCGAGTTCCTTCGCAAGAAGGGCATGGCCTCCGCAGCTAAGAAAGCCGGCCGCGCCACTAAAGAAGGGACGATCAACTCACTCGCTTCGGCCGACGGAAAAGCGTCCGTTCTCGTCGAAATCAACTGCGAAACCGACTTCGTCGCGAAGACCGAACAGTTTAAGAAGTTCGTGAACGACGTCTCGACGCACGTCGCGATCGCGAATCCTTCTGACGTTGCCGCTTTGCTTGCGCAGAAGTTCTTCGCCGACGCGTCCAAATCTGAAGCCATGACCGTCGAAGAAAAACTTCGCGAAGCGATCGCCACCCTCGGCGAGAACATGGTGATCTCTCGTTTCGTTCGTTATCCAACGAGCGCGACGACGGAATCCACGAGCTACATCCACGCGGGCGGAAAAGTCGGCGTGTTGATCGAGTTCGGTACGACTAAAGGCAAGGACCCTGCGTTTCAAGAATACGCTCGGAACGTCGCGATGCACGTCGCGGCCGTCATGCCCGCGTACGTGAATCCGTCGGAAGTTCCGGCGGACCTGGTCGCGAAAGAAAAAGAAATCGCATTGGCCCAAGTCCAAGCCCAAGGGAACAAGCCAGCGAACGTTCTCGAGAAGATCGCCGAAGGCAAGATCAACAAGTATTACGAAGATACTTGTCTCGTGAAGCAAGCCTACGTGAAGGACCCGGCCAAGAAGATCGAAGCCTATACGGCCGAAGTTTCTAAGGCGCTCGGCGCTCCGATCACCATTAATCGCTTTGCCCGTTTCGTCCTTGGCGAAATGGCTAAGACCGAATCCGAAACGAACTAAATGAAAAAGGGGGGCTCGAAAGAGCTCCCCTTTTTTTTGAGGAAGCAGATGACCCCCGCATCCGATCCTAAGAAGAAACGAAGTGAGCCCTACAAGCGCATCCTTCTGAAACTTTCCGGCGAAGCCCTTGCCGGTGAAAATGGTTTCGGAATCGATACTACGATCCTGAACGCCATCGCCGACGAACTGAAGTCGATCCGGGAGTCCGGCGTCGAAATCGCAATCGTGATCGGCGGCGGAAATATTTTCCGCGGCATCAAAGGTGCGACGAGCGGAATGGACCGCGCGAGCGCCGATTACATGGGGATGCTCGCTACCGTCCTGAACGCTCTGGCCCTCCAGGACGCGCTCGAGCGGAAAGAAGTTTTCACCCGCGTCCAAAGCGCGATCGGCATGCAAGAGCTGGCCGAGCCGTACATTCGCCGCCGCGCGATTCGTCACCTTGAAAAAGGCCGGATCGTGATCTTCGGAGCCGGCACCGGAAATCCTTACTTCACGACCGACACGACCGCCGCGCTTCGCGCGATGGAAGTCGGATGCGAAGTCGTTCTAAAGGCCACGAAGGTCGACTACGTTTACGATTCGGATCCGATGACGAATAAGGATGCGAAGCCATTCGAAACCTTGACCTACCTCGACGTTCTGTCGAAGGGGCTGAAAGTCATGGATTCGACCGCGATCTCGCTCTGTATGGATAACCAGCTCCCGATCATCGTCTTTAATCTCCATGAAAAAGGCGCCCTCACCCGCGTCGTGAACGGCGATGCCGTCGGCACGCTCGTTAAGAATTAAGTTAAAATTTAGACCCTGTCCCTCCATCGAAAGGAAAAACCATGTCGCAAGCCATTCTCGATCAATTCGGAAAAAACGCCGATAAGAGCCTCGCCTCGCTGAAGAACGAACTCTCGAAGGTCCGTACGGGCCGCGCCTCGACGAATCTCCTCGAGCCCGTCCAAGTCGACTACTACGGAACGCCGACCGCACTGACCCAAGTCGCGAACGTCACGACTCCGGATGCTCGCACGATCCAAATCGCTCCGTGGGAAATCTCTATGATCGGCGCGATCGAAAAGGCCATTCACGGCGCAAACATCGGCCTCACGCCTCAGTCCGACGGAAAAGTCGTCCGCATCTCCGTTCCAGCCATGAACGAAGAACGCCGTAAAGAAATGGTGAAGCTCATCAAGAAAATCGGCGAAGACGCGAAGGTCGGAGTTCGTAACTCTCGCCGTGAGTCGAATGAAGCCGTGAAGGGCGCCGAAAAGGCGAAGACCATCACCGAAGACGAATCTGAAAAGTACCAAGGCCTGATCCAGAAGCAGACCGACGCTAAAGTCGCCGAAGTCGACAAACTGATTAGCGCTAAAGAAAAAGAAATCATGACGATCTAGTTATCGGCAGTTCAGCTCAAGCCCGGATGGCCGGCTCCGCCGGACCGCAGGGCTTGAGCTGAACTGCGCACGACCCCTTTCTGAGGTACTTTTTTTGGCACCCAGCACCCGCACTCCGAAACATATCGCGATCATCATGGATGGAAACGGCCGCTGGGCCGAGCGCCGGCACCATCCACGCGTGTTCGGACATATCCGCGGAGCTTCACGCATCTCCGCCGTCGTGCGTGAAGCCGACCGCCTCGGAGTGAAGGCGCTGACCCTCTATGCATTTTCGACGGAAAACTGGACGCGCCCCGAAGACGAGCGCTCGGTTCTCTGGAAGCTTTTGATTAAGTTTCTGAAGCGCGAAGAGGCCAACCTCGCCCGAAATAACGTTCGCCTCCGGGTGATCGGCGAGATCGATCGCCTCTCCCCGGAAGTCCGTTCGGTGCTTGATCCGGCGATTTCTCGGCTTTCTAAAAATACCGGGATCCAGCTGACTTTCGCGATTTCCTATGGCTCGCGCCGGGAAATCGGCCAAGCCACCGCTGCGTTCGCGGAGGACTGCGTGGCTGGGAAGCGAAGCCCAGCCGATCTCTCCGGACCTCGCGGCGAAGAAATCTTCGAATCTTACCTTTGGACAGGCGGCCTCGCCGAGCTTTCCGACGTCGATTTAGTGATCCGGACTTCGGGCGAATACCGGGTGTCAAATTTTCTCCTCTGGCAATCCGCCTACGCAGAATACATTTTTATAGAGAAGTGCTGGCCCGATTTCGCTCCGGAGGATCTCCGCCGGGCGGTAGAAACATATTCGAGCCGAGACCGTCGATTCGGTGCAGTCCTGCCGTCATCCTCCGTTTCGGTTACGACGTAGGAGCGACCTGTAAGTGACCCCTGAACTCCAAAAGCGAATCAAGACGGCACTCTTCGGCGTCACCGTCCTCATCCTCCTCCTCACTTTCGGTGAAGGAATCGGCGCGGTCCTCGTCGCCGCGGTGCTTTCGATCGCAATGCTCTACGAATTCACGGACATCACGATCACGCTGCCGGATCGTAAAGAGAAACGCATCGCAATTCTCGGCTCCGCCTGGCTCATCCAGGTTTTGAATTTTTGGATCGGCGGGACAGAGTTCGCGCTCGTTTGCCTTTCTTTCTTAGGACTTACTGCTTACTTCCTTTTCACGTCCGAAAAATTTAATGGCGAGGAACTGAAGCAGCATTACCGCGAGCTCATGTCGACGCTCTTCGGTTTCGTTTATCTCGCCTTTCTTCCGACTTATATCGTAGCGATTCGCCTCTCCGGATTTGGAAAACACTGGATCATGCTTTTCCTCTTCATCGTCTGGGCGAACGACGTCGGTGCTTATTTCACCGGAAAGCGGTTCGGAAAGAGGAAACTCTTCCCCCACATCAGCCCGAAGAAAACTTGGGAAGGTGCCGGTGGAGGGTTTGTTACTTCGGTCGTCGTCGCGATACTCTATAAATTAGCGTTTTTTCATCAGCTGTCCTGGTTTGGCGCGGTTCTCATTCCTTCGGTACTGAGTATCGTAGCGCCCGTCGGAGATTTGGCGGAAAGCTTCCTGAAGCGCGCATTCGATAAAAAGGACTCGAGCTCGATTCTGCCGGGCCATGGCGGCTTCCTGGACCGATTTGATTCGGTCGTCTTTTCGCTTCCGGTCATGTACGCCATGACCCGTCTCTTCGCCGGCTAGAAATACTCGTCGATAAAACGGGTCGTTTAGTGCGAAAATAGAGTTCGATCTAAAAGCGACGTTCGCTGAAGTGATTCTATTCGTAAGGAGCTGCCCGTGCTTTCCATCATTGGTTTTCTTATCATGCTCGCGCCCCTGGTTATCGTGCACGAGCTCGGTCACTTCCTTTTCGCGAAACTCTTTAATGTGAAAGCCGAAGCCTTTTCGATCGGGTTCGGTCCTCGCGTTTGGCGCCGCCAAATCGGTGAAACCGAATGGCGCGTCTCCCTCATTCCACTCGGCGGCTACGTGAAGCTCCTCGGCGAAGATCCCGAAGCACCGCTAAAACCGGAAGAGAAACTTCGCGCGCTCCAATACCAAGCGCGCTGGAAGCGATTCTTCATTTTCTTCGGCGGCCCTCTCTTTAACTTCCTTTGGGCGGTCCTCGTCTATATGACGATCATCGCCATCGGCGAACCTCAGATGACCTCCTACATCGGTCGCGTCGTACCGGATAGTCCGGCGGCGAAGTTCGGCTTCGTTTCGGGCGACACGATCTGTACTGTAAACGGCGCCGCAGTCACGAAGTTCGAAGAAGTGAATAACGCCATCGACCAAAGTCCTGAGAAGGAAATGACGTTCGGAATCGAACGCCACGACATCACTTCCGGAGCGGCTTCGAACGTCGAAGTGAAGGCCGTTCCCCATAAAGCGGACGGTTTCTCCGTCTACGGCGAACAAACTCACGTCGGTGAAATCGACGGGCTTCTCCCAAGCGCGCGCGCGGCAACCGTCGGAATTTCGAATCTTGAAATGATCGCCGGTAAGGCCGGCCTTCGTACGGGCGACACGATCGTTCGTTTCTCCGGACACGAAGTCGCGACTTGGGAAGACTTAGAACGCCTTTACGCGAGCATCGCGCCGAACTCCCCGATCTCCGTCGAGGCGAAAGCGAAGGTGAAAGCCGACGGAAACGTTACTCTCACGTGGACGAAACCGGCGAAAGCAACTGACCTCGGTCATGACTTCGGCCTTTGGTCT
>JBBQMV010000103.1:0-8222 GCA_038329315.1 Bdellovibrionia bacterium
GAATATAAAGCGTCGAACCGTAGCACAGCTCTTTGCCTTTCGTCGCGGCGAGCGCCTCCCCCTCGACCGAATTTACGACATTCGTCGAAACACTGTCCGAGGTTCGGGAAGAATAATATTCGACGAAATCGACGTAAGGATACGACTTTCCATTTCGAAGGGTGATCTCGCCGCGACTGACGTAATAGGAATGAGCGTCTGATGCGTGAGAGAAAGACTCGAACAGCCGATCCGCTCGGCGTTCGAGATCTTCATCCGATAAATCCTTCGGCTGAGGGTAACGATCCTGCAGGCGTTCCCACGCTTCGTCTTGGCGCTCGAGGTAAACTTGCTTCAAAACCGCAAACGGAACTTCCCGAAGTTTCTTCTCGAGATCCGTCCGGATCTTAGGATCCGAAAGAGATTCGGCGAGCGCCGAAGTCGCCGTCGACGACTGACTCAGCCGAAGGTGGTCTTGGATGTTCTCGTCGGATTCCTGGAGTTTCTCGACCTTGTCTCGCACGTTCCGTACGCGAAGGGCGGTATCCGCCTCCGGCGTTACTCCCGGAAACTTCGAGCCGACCAGTATCCCTGCACCGAAGAAAATCACGATGCCAAAGATCGTTAGGATCGTCCTCAAGTGACCCACCTCAGGACTCCGATTTCTCGGAAGGTTTTTCCGAAGGCTTCGGATCCGGCAGGTAGCGAATCGCTTTTCCCTCGAGGAGAATCTGGCCCTCGTTGCCGTCGTCCGCGCATTCTGGCGTCGAGTACCTTGTCGATTTGCCGTCCATGAAATAGACGACCGAACGCACTTCGATGACTGCGTCGGCTTTGAAATCGCGGCGCGCGCGTTTGAGAAGATCCTTCGCGCCCTTGTTGTAATAATTTTTGCATAACTCCTGCTCTTCACGCTCAGGATTCAACGAACTGAAATTCACGCGAACGCGAACAGGTCCGACGATCTTGAAACGACGAGTAGGCTTCCCGTCCACGAAAACGGAGCCCTCCGGAAAAGTGTACGGCTTGAATTTAGACTCCGGAAGAGTCGAGCACGCAAATCCCGCGAGAACCGCTATAGTCGTGGCTAGGCCCCAGGCACGGAGGCGGAAAATCCGCTGGACGGTGCCGGTAGTTTGACGGTCGCGCGTTCTCACCGATTCCTTACGGCTCTTCGTAAACGAATTTTTCGTTCTTATAGTTTCGAAGGAACCACTTCTTACCTTCGCGCTTTTCGACATATTGCGGGATGAGCGGAATCTTTCCGCCGCCGCCCGGGCCGTCGATGACGTAGTGAGGGACCGCCATTCCGGAGGTCCAGCCGCGAAGGTTCTCGATGATCTCGAGACCTTTTTCGACCGGAGTACGAAAGTGGGAAATCCCTTGGGCCATATCGCATTGGAAGATGTAGTACGGCCGAACGCGCATCATGAGGAGACGGTGATTCAGTTCCTTCACCGTGCGCCAGTCGTCGTTCACGCCCTTGAGCAGAACCATCTGGTTATTGATCACGCATCCCGCGTTTGCGAGGCGCGCGCAAGCGTCGAACGCTTCGCGAGTACACTCTTTCGGGTGATTGAAGTGCGTGTGCACGAATACCGGGTGATACTTCGTCAGCATCTGAGCGAACTATTCGGTCACGCGCTGAGGAAGGGTGACCAAGTTACGCGTTCCGAGGCGGAAAATCTGAATGTGGTCCATCGCGCGGAGCCGCGAAAGGATGTACTCGAGGCGGTCGTCGGAGTTCGAAAGTGGATCGCCTCCGGAGATGACAACGTCACGAATTTCTTTGTGCGCTTCGATGTAGGCGAGGCCTTCTTCGAGCTGCTTGTTCTGGGCCGACGAGGAAGGGTCGGAAACTTTCCGCTTCCGCGTACAGTGACGGCAGAAGACTGGGCAGTTGTGGGTCGTGTAGAAAAGAACGCGATCGGGATACCGGTGGGTGATCCCCGGAACCGGCATATCTTTCTCTTCTCCGAGCGGATCTTCGAGATCCATCTCCCGGATGGTGAGCTCGCCCATCTTAGGAACGGACTGAAGGCGGATCGGGCAGTTCGGATCGTTCGGATCCATCAAACTCGCGTAGTACGGGGTGATCCCCATATTAAACATCTCGTTCGACTTCTCGAACGCTTCGCGCTCTTCGGCCGTCGGCGGGAGCACTTTCTCGAGTTGTTCAAAGGACTTCACTCGTTTTTGCTGCTGCCAAATCCAGTTATTCCAATCCTTGTCTTCGACGTCTTTCCAGACGGCTGGACGGGGGGCTGGCGCAAAGCGCTCGCGCACATTGTTCTTAGTCACGATTTCAAATGCCATGACGCGAAGTTGCCAGAAAGCGAACCCCAAGTAAACCGTAGTCCCCGAGAGCGAATCCTCAGTACATCCACTTGTTAATGCTCCGCGTCTTTAAATGAGGGTGCTACCCTTTCCGTCTATGCTTGGAAAACTCTTCTTAGGATTTTCGCTTCTCGGCGCCGAATGGGTCCTCTACATCCTCATTCTCCTCTCGATTTTCTCCGTCACGATCCTCTTCGAGCGTCGTTTTTTCTATAAATCCGCGCAGAAGGGCATCGAAGAGTTCCGCCGAACCCTCCGGGAAGCCGTAAACGCTGGCGAATGGGACCGTGCCCTCACGATCGCGAAGGCCCGCTCCTCGGCCCAATCTGCCGAAAAACCAGACCTCGAGTCTGCGATGGCGGCCGCCCTCCTCTCCGAGCGTAAATGTTCGCCAGAGGTTTTGAACGAACTAGCCCAAGACCACGTCGTTCGCGCGAAAGTGAAATGGGAACGCTCTCTTTCGCTGCTCGCGACCATCGGAAACAACGCCCCGTTCGTCGGCCTCTTCGGAACGGTGCTCGGGATCATCAAAGCCTTCAACGACCTCTCCCAACAGGGCGGAACGACCGGAGTCAGCGGAGTTACCGCCGGCGTCGCCGATGCGCTCGTCGCGACCGCAGTCGGGATCCTGGTCGCCATTCCGGCCGTCGTCGGATTTAACCTTTTCCAACGTCGTACGCGCTCCGCGCTTTCCGAAGCCGAAGCCCTTAAATCCTTCCTCGTCGGCAAAATCGCCGGCGGGAGGAGCTAAACCATGGCGGGTACTTTCGGCGGCGGCGATGAAGAGTCCATTTCGGGGATTAACGTAACCCCGCTCGTCGACGTCGTCCTCGTGCTCCTCGTGATTTTCCTCATGACGGCGCCCGTCCTGTACCAATCCGCGATAAAAGTTCAGCTCCCGAAAGCGAGCTCGGGTGAAGAGGCCGCGGCGAAGAGCCCGCTGAATTTTACGATCAATGCCGCCGGAAAAGTTTTCTGGAACGCCCAAGAACTTTCCTGGGACACGCTCGGCGCGCGCCTCAAGGCGATGGGCGCGAAAGTCGGCGACGAAACCGCGATGATCAGCGCCGACGAAGCGACTCCGCACGGAGTCGTGATCAAACTCATGGACGCCCTTCGGAATGGCGGTCTCGTAAAGTTCGCGCTGAACGTCGAAGGCACGAAGAAGTAATCTGCTAGTGGCAGCGGTCGTCCTTCGGTTTTCCGTTCCGGATCCGCATGGCGAGTTTCACCTTTCCGCGCTGGAGCAGAAAATTCGCGAGCAGGCCCTTCACGTACTTTCGGTAGAAGTGCCGAAGCGTAATCCCGGCGGCGATGGCCACGATGAGGTAGGCGATTCCGTCTTGGACGTTCATACCGTTAACCCAGCCCCGCCCAGATCGCGGCGTGGTACGTGACGAACGACGCCGTGTACGCAAGCGTCGTCATGTAAAAGAGCATAAACGCCGGCCATCGCCAGGAGTTCGTTTCTCGACGGGTCACCGCGAGGGTCGACAGACACTGCATCGAGAGAATGAAGTACACCATGAGCGAAAGCGCGGTAGCCATCGTCCAGTTTTTTCGGAGGATTTCACTCAACGCTTCCGTGGTCGAATTCTCATCTTTCCCTTCGACGGCGTAAACGGTGGCGAGTGCGCTTACCATGACTTCACGAGCGGCGAAGGCCGGGACGAACGCGATTCCGATTCGCCAGTCGAATCCGAGCGGCTTGATCAGCGGTTCGATCGTGTGGCCCATGCGGCCCGCGTAGGAATAATTAATCGGCGGCTCGGTCGCTCCGATCGGCGCTTTCGGGTAACTCGCGAGGAACCAGAGGAGGATCGTGATTGTAAGGATCACCGTTCCGGCGCGAGCGATAACAACCCAGGCGCGGTCGCGGATTCCGTAAAGCACGTTTCGCCAGGCCGGCATTTTATAGGACGGAAGTTCCATGAGGAGCGGCGGCTTCGCGCCTTTCAGAAGGGTATGTTTGAAAACCCAAGCCATCACGAGCGTCGCCACGATCCCCGCCAAGTAAAGCCCGAACATGACGAGTCCCTGGGCCCGGAGCGGACCGAAGACCGGAGTGTTCGGGAAGAACGCCGCGATCAGAAGTGCGTACACCGGAAGTCGTGCGGAACACGTCATCAGCGGCGCGACGAGAATCGTCGTGAGGCGATCGCGTTTGTTCTCGATCGTTCGCGTGGCCATGATCCCGGGGATCGCACAGGCGACCGAAGAAAGCAGCGGAATGAATGCACGTCCGTGGAGACCGACTTTTCCCATCACGCGGTCCATCAGAAACGCGGCGCGCGCCATGTAGCCGGAGTCCTCGAGCATCAGGATAAAAAAGAAGAGGATCAAAATCTGCGGCATGAAGACCAGCACCGATCCGACACCTTTAATCACGCCGTCGACGAGGAGACTTCGGAGTGGACCTTCGCTCAGCCATCCTCCGACTTTCGTCCCGAAACCTTCGACGCCGTCCTTAATCAAATCCGAAGGTATCGTCGCCCAAGTAAAGATCGCCTGGAAAACCACGGCGAGGACGACGAGAAGAATGAGCGATCCCCAGACCGGATGCACGACCACGCGGTCGATTTTTTCGGACCAGACGAGCGGTCGCGCGGCTATGCGGACGGCTTTCTTCAAAATGGCGTCGACTTGGTGAAAGCGGTTCCGAACGTCGTCCGGAGTCGGAGTAACCCATTCCGGCGTATCCACGTCGGGTACGCGCGCCAATTTGAGCGCACGTTCGATCAACGAATCCACTCCCTCACCTTTCACAGCGACCGTCGGAATGACCGGCACTCCGAGTTCGCGCGAAAGAATATCGAGATCGATTTCGGCACCGCGGGCGCGGGCGAGATCCATCATATTTAAGGCGAGCACCATCGGGCGATCGAGCGCCTTCAGTTCGAGGACGAGGCCGAGATTCCGCTCGAGTGCCGTCGCGTCGGCGACCGCGAGAATGATGTCCGGGCGTTCGACGCTTTCGACGCGTCCGAGGAGTACGTCGCGTGCGATTTCTTCATCGGGCGTTTTCGCATCGAGCGAGTAAGTTCCCGGTAGATCGAGAATCCGAATCACTTCGCCGTTCGGGGCGACACGGGTCCCTTCTTTTTTCTCGACGGTAACTCCCGGATAATTTCCGACTTTCTGACGCCCGCCCGTGAGGGCGTTAAAAAGGGCAGTTTTACCGCAGTTCGGATTTCCAGCGAGGGCGAGTTGGGTACTCATTTCGACTCTCCTGCGGGAGCTTTCACTTGATCCACTTCGATGAAGTTCGCTTCGCTCCGGCGGAGCGCAAGGAGCGATCCTCGAATACGGACCGCGATCGGATCGCCGCCGAACGGCGCCACATGCACCAGCTCGACGGAGCTTCCTTCGAGAAAACCCATTTCAAGCAAACGCCGGCGAATCTCGATCGGCCCGTCAGTCTTCACGATCACGCCGGTCATGCCTTTTTCTAACTCCCCGAGTTTCGTCCTCATCACATCCGGTCCTCGACGTGGACGATGCCCTCGCGCAACAGAGTTTCGATGTGCTCATCATCGAGTGAGTAGTGCGAGACACGACCTTCGCGACGAACGCGGACGAGTTTCAGATTCCGAAGCGTGCGCAGGTGGTGGCTGACCGCGGGCTGGCTCATTTCGAGGAGTTCGGCGATTTCCTTCACGCAGAGGGTGCCTTTCGAAAGTGCCCACACGATTTGGACTCGCGAAGAATCACCCAAGGCTTGGAACGTCTCCGCCAGAAGGAGAAACGTCCGCTTCGATTTCAACGCCTCCGCGCGCTTACCCGCTGATAACTGGTTCAAACTCGCCATACTGACCCCCACCCTCCACTATACATAAACGTGTGCTTATATGTGCATGTATCGACCTAACTGGGCACGGTCAAGACCGACGCGTGACGAGCCCGACGAGCTCGCCATAATTCAGGAGGGTGCGATCCATCATTTCTCCTCCCTTTCAGCAGATTAACGTCCATATTTTCAATGAGTTAACAGAATAATTCAGTATGCGTCATACTTGACATATATAGTCGGATATCGTAACATCCCGCCATGAATCGAAAAGGCAGAATTCAGAGAAACCACCAGGCCCTCATGATCGGCGCCGCCGCGCTCACCTTAACGACGACCCTTTTCGCGTCTCCGTCCCGCGCGGACGAACAAGTCGAGGTTTCGATGAACGACCTTCGAGCGATGGACCCCAGCATCGACTCTCAATTGGAAGCGGCAGGATATACCAACGACGCCAATGATCTCAGCATGTCCGTGTCGGTGACCCAAAACGAAGACGACCACTCCCCTAATTTTGATTTCTACATTCATAAGAAAAGACGCACGCTCTATGTTCCGAGCACGGGACTGATCCGGTCCGACATTGATAAAAACGTGTTCAGTGTCGGCTTCGTAATGAGTAAGGTCTATTACTACGGCGGCGCCCAAGTCACCTGGGGCCGCTACAATCCTTATAAGGGTAAGATCGCCTTTCACGTCGATGCGGCGGCTAGCTGGGCCCCGGAAATTCACAATTTTACCCTCTCGTTTGATCCCCACATCGGAAGGTCAGGCGCATTCGTCGGCGTGAATGCCCAACTCCTGGGCATTAAGCCAGCCGCCCTCACTACCTCACCGACCGTCTTGGTCCCGGCTGCGGGAATCGAAGCGGGATGGAGAAAAGCCTACGGCCCGATCTCGGTCGGCGGAAAAATCGGTCTATCCGGGACGAACTATCACTTCCAGAACTACTGGTGGCTCAACCCGAGCATCTCGGTCCAATGGAACTTAAATGGGCGATCGAATCATAAGATATCCCGCCGACCAAAAAGTATCGATCCTTAGCCGAAAAGGCTCGAATCGAGGTGAAACGGGGGTCGGTGCCTACGGCTTAACGAAGAAGCTGACCTTGTCGATTTCGAAAGTCGCGGAATTCAAAGCGGTAAAGGCCTGCATCCCGGCGTCCTTCGTAAGACCTAGGCTGAGGATTAAGTATTCAGCGATATTATCGACCCGAAGAGTAGGCGCCCCGCGACTATCCGTCATTCCGTCTCGAATGGTCGCTACATATTGGCCGTTTACAATGAACTTAAGCTCGTTGCCGGTGCGTTCGACGCCGTAAGTATTCCACTGAGTAAAGTCGATGGGTAAACCCCGCCCCCCGGAAGACCAATGATCGGCGCCTTGCCAAAGTATGATAGGTCTGAAAGATCGATTTCTTACTCGTACCGTCGGGAGTCGCCTCCATGATGTCGATCTCTCCCACGTAATCTAGCTTACCTGCATTCTCCGGCGTGTCGGGATGTCCATTGTCCAAATACGGAGTTCCCGTTCCTAGATCATTTCTCCACATCCAGAGCGCAGGCCATATGCCGGTCGTGTTTGTCCAGCGAGCAATGATTTCCACTCTTCCGTCTTGGATATCCATGCCAGGGGTGCGAATCGGATTTCCTGCATCGTGACCCGACTGCCGTGCCTTCGAGTCGACTCCACCCGAGATCACTTTACAATTAATGCCGTAGTAATTTCCCGAAAGGGGATCACCTGAAGTCGGAGTCACACCGCAATTAAACGGGCCTTCGCTATCTGGCCGCACGCGCGAGTGAATCGTCAGAATTCCATTTTCAACTTTAACGGCGCTCGGCTTATAGGCGACGTGGCTCGAGCCTTCCCAAAAGGAAAAACCATCCCATATCGTCCAGGTACATTTATCAAGATTCCCTAAATGGGCCACGCTTTCCGAGCACTTTTGAGATTCGTCAAACCAGTCGAGGCGGAGACTACAAGTCGCCTTCGAAGCATCGCTATAACAGCTCGGGTCCATCTGAGAGCTACTTCCGAAACCATTGAAATCATCGTACCAAAGAACCTTGGTGTAAACGGAGCTGGACGTACTTCCAGAAGTCACCATGGCGCTCGG
>JBBQMV010000104.1:0-8214 GCA_038329315.1 Bdellovibrionia bacterium
GGTCGAAAGAAAGGCCTTCGCCTCGTTTAAAATCGCTTCCTGAAGGCCGACGTTTGCCGGCGCGGCGGCCTGCGCGGCCGAACCCTCGGACGACGGCGGCGGATTTTCCTTCGCCACCGGCTTTGACTTTTCGTGCTTAAGCGCTTCGATGTCCTCACGCAGTCGTGCGGATTCCTTCTTCGAAAGCGAATAGAGACTGAGAAAGAGCGCGAAGAGCAGAAGCATCACGATCGCAAATGCGAGCGTCCAGCGATTCTCCTGAGCGGAGTTCGCCGAGAGTCGTGCGACGCGCGTTCCGGAGGCGCTCATCCGGCGGCGACCTGTTTCAGACGCTCCTCGATCAAATGGGGATTGAGCCCTTCCTGAATTCCGAGAATGGCCGACTTCACCATTTCGTCGGGAACGACGGAGTCTTGGAGAAGTTTACGGCGGCGGGCCGCGAGCGGCGAGAAGACGAAGTTGGCGAAAAAGAATCCATAAAGCACGGCCGACATCGCAGCCGAAATCCCACGACCGAGCTGGGCCGGATCGTCGAGCTTCGCAAGCGCCGTCAAAAGCCCGAGCGTCGCGCCAAGTGCGCCAATCGACGGCGACGCTGCCGCCGCGATATCCCAAATTTTCACACTCGCTTCGCCATCGACCGCGCGACGCTCGATGCTTGAATCGAAAAGCCCTCGGATCGACCCCTGATCGAAGCCCGAGATGAGGTATTGGATCCCATCCTTCAGTGAAGCGCGCGAAGCCGAGGCCCGAAACGGATCCAGCGCAAGAAACCCTTCCTTCCGCGCGACCGTGGCTAAATCTCCGAGTTCTTTTTTCAGCGCCGCCATCGATGCGGTCGTATCTTCCGGCGCCGCCGAGAACGCGCGAACGAACTCGCCTTTCGGCGCACTCAGAAAAGTCGAAAGAAAAGTTCCGAGGAGAACGAAAACGAGGGAAGCTGGTTGGATCAAATCACCCGAAGAACCACCGTTCCAAAGGTGAACCACGACTACGATGATCGCGCCGACGATGAGGCCAATACCGGTTTTCATTGGAATAGTGTAACCTCCGGATAGAAAGAGTCAAAGTGGAGTAACGCATGGCAGCAGGCGAATCCTCATCCTCACGAATGACGCGCTCTGGGCGAGCCGGTCTCCTTTTCGATTTCTGGCTGATGCTCGGCCTGGTTTCGCTCATGACCGGCATCCTTTCGCGAACCGCCCACTGGCACCCGCTCTTTCATTTAGGCGTTCCGCTTCTTCTCCTCCCGATTTTTCTTTTTACCTGCCATCGATTTTTCGGGACGAGCCCCGGTCAGGTCGTCGCTGGGATCGAGTTTCGCCTACCCTCAGGCGGTCGCGCGAGCCGCCTCTACGATTGGCTTTTTTCGCTTCAAGCGAAACCGGCCGTGAACGCACCCGGACGCGCAAATGTCTGGGTCGCGATTACCGCAGCGCTCGTCTTCACGCTCGGCGCTTCTTTCTACCTCTGGATGCGGGATCCGACCGTCCGGCCATTCCGAACGGACACTCTCGCGCTCTTCGCACCCGACTTGAAAACCTCGCCCGACTGGCAGGTCATTCCGTTCTTTTACGCGACGGGAGCATTCCCGGCGCGACTCTTCGCAAAGGTCGGCGAACCTTCGAAAGAATCAAAGGCGGAACTCTCCGTCGAGTTCAGTCTCCCCTACGAGAAAGGTCCACCGACGCGCTTCCTCGGGAAAATTACTGCCTACTGGCGCGAGCTCGATTCGCGTCTCACGATGACCGGTCCGCTCTCGGTCGCTTCGCCCGCGACGCCGGACGAACTCCGCACCTGTTTCTCGGGATGGTTTCGGTGCCTCAGTGACCGCCGGACGATTTGGAAAAATTCGGTCGCGCCTCAGATCTCCGGGCGAACTCTCGTCGAAGAGGCGTGGTTCACCACCGACAACCCATTTCTCGGCACCGACGAGCGCCCGCAAGGGATTTACGTCCGCACCTCCGCCGACCGCGGTCGGATCCGCGAAGGCTACTTCTTAATCGGCCCGAAGATGGCGATCCAAGCTTTCATACTTGATCGTCCCGCTCGCGCCGAAGGCGACCTTGCTTCGGAGACTCTCCGAAAAATCGTGGGGAGCCTTCGCCTTTCGGGTGATCTCGGGGCTCCACGCGCCTTCATTAATCCGAAGCTTGCCGCCCTTCGAATCGGCCCTGAAAGCTCGCTCGCCGCACTCGTCGCCGCCGAAGGCTATTTACTGGCGAAAGTTTCGATCGAACCTAAAGAAGCCGAATCGTTTTATCACCTCGGTGGGCTCGCCCTCACGCTCTTTCACGCCGCAAAACGCGAAGGCCGAGTCGAACTGGCTGCGAGTTCGAAGACGATTGTGAAAAGCGCACTTAAATTTGCCCGCGACGTCGATCCGAATTCGAAGCGCCTTCGCGAAATGGAACAATTCGAAGTCGAGGTCGATTCGCCATGAATTCATCCGTGCGGCTCCGCGGTAAAGGTGACGGGAAGAAGCGAACCGAGGAAATCGTCGTCGACGCGATCGCGGCGATTGCGAATCTTCCCGCTACGCTCGCGGACTTTGCGGGACATGCGACCCTATCGGGTATTTCGCCAGAGAGTCTACTCGGGAAAATTTCGCGAAAGCGAGCGACTCGGTTAATTGAGAGTGGAATCCTCAGCTCCGAGTACGAACTTGTGCCGGACACGATTTTTCCACGCGGGAGGGAACTCGATGTATCTCTCCCCCTTTCGATTCTTCTCTCCGAACTCGATATGCTCCCACCGGCAGCGGCGATCGGGTTAGCTCCCCTCCCCATCCTTTACGAGGATGATTTCTTTCTCGCCGTCGATAAACCTTCGGGAATTCCTTCGGCACCATTACGTTCCGACGATCCGGACTCCGTCGTTCAGCGCGTACTCGCGATGCGGCCCGCAATGCCAACGTTGCGAGGAAATCCGCTTGAGCCGGGCCTTGTCCATCGTCTCGATACGGGCACGAGCGGAGTGCTGCTCTTCGCGAAATCACTCGAGGCATTTTCGCGGGTCGACCGGGCTTGGAATACCGGATCCGTTCGAAAGGTTTACCGGGCGCTGACCGCGAGTGCCGCCGGGCTAAAGATGGGTCGAATCGATCTCTCCCTCGGTCACGATTTGAAATCGAAGAAACGCATGCGCGCGGTGACGGGACCGCTCGATTTGAAAAAGATTCGCGGCGAACCGACGCGTGCGGTGAGCGAAATTCTTACGGTGAAAAATCTTTCGACCGCAGCGGGCGGCTCGATTGCCGACGTCGAAATTCGGATTGAAACGGGCGTACATCACCAGATTCGGGCGACCCTTGCCCACTTTGGTTCACCGATCCTGGGGGACCCCGCATATGGCGGAGCCCCCTCGGAAAGGGTGTGGTTGCATGCTTGGAAGCTAGTACTGCCGGGCGGTTCGGGGAAATCTATGGAAAAAGCCCTAGAGATCGTCGCCCCTCTCCCCACCGATTGGCCAGGAGCCAAAGGCTTACGCGGGATGAGCGATCTAACGTAGTCCGTCTCCGACTAGAGAGAAGAACGACGATCTTTTCGGGTTGTCTGAAGATTCAGTCGGCCAGAAATTCCGGTCATCTGAAACTTTCGTGAAACTCTATTCGAGCCTACTTGCTAACTACAGCCCATCGAATTTCCGCAGTTGAGGCACTTATAGCAAGCGCCATTGCGGACCGTCGTGTGGCCGCATCCATCACAAGGAGGAGCATCGCCCATCATCTCGGCGAGATGCTGTTGGCCGGAATCCGTCGCCGTGCCGTTTACGGCAGTGGGGAAATTCATTTCCGCCTGGCGAGTAATCCCTTCCATCGGAGCTCCGGAGGAAAGCATTCCCGCCGGATTCTTTGGGTATACCGTCGCGCTCGCACCTTTTTCGGCGGTGAGATCGACGGGTGCGACGACCGGTTTCACTTGGAGGAAGTCCGTGCGTCCGAGGTATTCCATTCCGAGCACTCGGAAGATGTAGTCGACGATCGACGTCGCCATCTTAATGTTCGGGTGTCCGTCGACCATGCCGGCCGGCTCGAACCGCGTGAAGGTGAACTTATCGACGAATTCTTTGAGCGGCACTCCGTACTGGAGTCCGAGGCTCACGGAGATCGCGAAGCAGTTCATCATCGAACGGTAGGCCGCGCCTTCCTTGTGCATATCGATGAAGATTTCGCCGAGCGCGCCGTCCGTGTATTCGCCCGTGCGGATGTACACTTTATGTCCCGACACCGACGATTCTTGGGTGATGCCCATGCGTCGGTTTGGCAATTTGCGGCGAACTGGGGCAAAAGTCATCTGAGCGGCAGCCATGGCGGTAGCGGCCGTCACGGGTTTCACTTCTTCCGTTTTCTCATCTTCCTTAACCACCGACTTCGTAGAAAGCGGCTGCGAAAGCTTACATCCATCGCGGTAGAGAGCGACGGCCTTCAGGCCGAGCTTCCAACCTTGGTAATAGATGTCCTTAATCTCTTCGACGGTCGTTTCGTGTGGAAGATTCACGGTCTTCGAGATCGCGCCGGAAAGGAACGGCTGGACCGCACCCATCATCCGAATGTGACCCATCGGAGCGATGTACCGCGTTCCGGTCTTACCGCACTTGTTCGCGCAGTCGAATACCGGAAGGTGTTCGGCTTTCAGGTGCGGGGCACCTTCGACCGTCATCGTTCCGCAGATTTTCACGTTCGCGAGCTCGATTTCGGAATTCTTCAATCCGGCCCAGTTTAGGAAGTTAAACGTCGGTTTTTTCGATTCCGACTCGGGCACACCGAGTTTTGTCAGGAGTTCGGCGCCAAGGGTGTAAGCGCCGAAGGCGCTCGCGATTTCGAACGTACCCGGAAGGGTTTTTTCGATCTTCGCGATATCCAAGTCTCCGAAGCCCTTCGCGCGCAGCCATTCCGTGTTGATATACGGAGTGCCTTCGAAGTTCATCGTTCCGAGAACGTGCGTGAGAATGGCGTCGATCTGGTCTTCGTTGTAGCCGAGGTTCTTCAGCGCGGGCGGAACTGACTGATTCACGATCTTGAAGTAACCGCCGCCGGCGAGCTTCTTAAACTTCACGAGCGCGAAGTCGGGTTCGACGCCGGTCGTGTCGCAGTCCATGAGGAGACCGATCGTTCCGGTCGGCGCGAGTACGGTGACTTGAGCGTTCCGGTATCCATGCTTTTC
This sequence comes from Bdellovibrionia bacterium, assembly GCA_038329315.1. Taxonomy (GTDB): domain Bacteria; phylum Bdellovibrionota; class UBA1018; order UBA1018; family UBA1018; genus JACMQW01. The sequence continues at coordinate 5,166 of JBBQMV010000104.1, forward strand.
ACCAAGCGCGAGCGCTTGGTTCCAGCTGGCTTGCGCCGCCGCGACGAGATCCGCCGGTACCGCCTTCGTGTCGAGCGCGAGAGCCGCATCGCGATGCTTGCGCATCACTTTCAGCATCGGCTCACGGTTTTTCGCAAATCCCGGGAAAGCGCCGATCGAGCCGGCTTCTTCGGCCGAGACGGCGTACGCGGTTCCGCACATGAGCGCGGTGAGCGCTCCGGCCCAGGCGCGGCCGGTGTCCGAATCGTAAGGAATCCCCTTCAGCATAAGGAGCGTTCCGAGATTCGCGTAACCCAGACCCAGTGGCCGGAAGTCATGCGAGTTTTGAGCGATTTCTGCGGTCGGGTAAGAAGAGAGATCGACCAGGATTTCTTGGGCGACGATGAACACGCGGCAAGCCTTCGTGTAGCCTTCGATGTCGAAGGATCCGTCTTCGCGTAGAAACTTTACGAGGTTCAGCGAGGAGAGGTTGCAGGCGGTGTTGTCGAGGAACATGTACTCAGAGCACGGATTCGACGCATTAATGCGGTCGGTGTTCGAAGACGTGTGCCAGTCGTTAATCGTCGTATCGTACTGAAGGCCCGGATCTGCGCAAGACCAGGCGGCTTCGGCGACCTTGTCCCAGAGTTCCTTGGCTTCGTAAGTGCTCACGACTTCGCCGGTGGTACGAGCGATGGTGTTCCATTTCGCGCCCTTTTCCACGGCTTGCATGAACTGGTCTGAGACCCGGACTGAGTTGTTCGAGTTTTGGCCCGCGACGGTGCGGTAAGCATCGCCGTTAAAGTCCGAGGAGTAACCGGCCGCGATCAGCGCCGCGACCTTGCGTTCTTCACGCTGCTTCCAGGTGATGAACTCCATGATTTCTGGGTGATCCATGTCGAGGCAAACCATCTTCGCCGCACGGCGTGTAGTCCCCCCCGATTTCGTGGCGCCAGCGCCGCGGTCGAGCACTTCGAGGAAGCTCATGAGGCCGGACGAGAGTCCACCACCCGCGAGTTTTTCCTGAGCGCCGCGAATCTTCGAAAAGTTCGTGCCGGTTCCGGATCCGAATTTGAAAAGGCGGGCTTCGTTCTTCATCAATGTGAAGAGCGCCATCAGATCGTCTTCGACGGCCTGAATGAAGCAAGCCGAGCACTGCGGGCTTTGGTAAGCGTTTTTCGTTTCGCGAATCCGCTGGGCTTCGGTGTCCCAGAAGAAGTTTCCGCCGGAACCTTCGATTCCGTATTCTTGATAGAGGCCGAGGTTAAACCAGACGGGCGAGTTAAAGGCTCCGCGCTGAGTGACGAGAAGGAACGAGAGTTCGTCTTCAAACGTTTGGGCGTTCAAGGCGTCGAAATAGCCATTCACTTCGCCGTATTTCCGGATCGTGTGCGCGATCCGGCGAACGACTTGCTTCACGGAGACTTCGTGACCGGTGACGGGCACGCCCGCTTTACGGAAGTATTTCGAGACGAGAATATCGACGGCGAGCTGAGACCAGCCGGCCGGAACTTCCACGTCCTTCATTTCGAAGACGGTCTTGCCTTCGGTATCTTTAATTTTCGAAGTCGCTTTCGCGTATTCGATTCCCGCGAGGACGTCGGTTCCCGCCTTCGTAAAGAAACGCTCCATGCGGATCGGATCTTTTTTAGCACGCGCGGACATCTGCTCCGCGACCGAACGAGTCTTGAGACTCACTCCGTGTTTCGTAGGCGATTCCTTTGCCTTGTTGATCTTCCCTGATTTTACGGACGCAGACGTTTCGGTGATCTTTTCCATGATTTCAGCTTTCCCCTAATGCGTATTGGCCCAGACTTCGACTACCGACAGACATCCCTCGAGGCGCCGGGCTCCCACACCCATCGCCCCGTCTGCGAACCTCCGGGTCCCCCCGGTTCGGTCCTCTAAGGCTCCCGTTTCCGGGAGTAGTCTTCAGAAGAGATCCACTGTCTAAACCCAGAACCGCGGGTGGAGGCAAATCTTGGTCGTTTCTACTCTAGAATGCCCCCCGGCATTCCACCTCGACCGAGCTCCTCGTTCCTACTGCCCTACTTAATAAGATTGGGGCATGTTCGCAGTCGACACCACTATATATTGGGGTCCCCCTCCCGTGGTGCGCTACTTATAGCGTTATTATAAAGTCTTAGATCTTGATTTGATTCGGTTTTCGTCTTCATTTCTGAGTAAGAAAGTCGCGTTTTCTTAGAGATCGCGCGTTGCAGAAATCTTGAGGGCTTGACCCCCGGTCGGATTTCCCACTTGCGGGAATTCACGGGAAATCGGCCATTTTCCAGGCAAAATGCGCGAATCCCCCGCAAATAGTGCCCTCAGTCCCGCAAAGTATGGAAAACACGGGAAAACCGGGGTCTGGGGTTTTTCTACATACGGGGCGTAGGTCGGATTTCTTATTCTTAAAAAAGAAAGAAATCGGGACAAGCCTATGGGATCGCTTAGGAATATAGAAGCCGGTGCGGCGAGTCTCGAAACGGCTAATTAAGGCGCGGGCTGCAGACTTCCGCGACAAGGATCGTAGGTAAAGATCGGCTCACCCGGAAGGTGGGGCGTCGCCGGCGCGGAATGGAGAACGATGTACGAATCTCCGAGCCCGGAATACGTGAGGATCTCGCCCTTAAATTTCACCATCCCCGAATCGAAAATCACCTTATCGACCTGGACGTTCTTTTCCAGCTCCTCGATCGGCATTAAATACGGCCCTTTCGAACGATAGATCGGTCCTTTTTCCGGACGATCCAGCGGAAATATCGCGTAGCCGACGGCGTAACCCCACGGCCGCGAATCTCCGTGGTAACTCAGTGAAATTCCGAACGACTGTCCGGTTTTCTTCGCGAGACTCGGAGTGAGGCGAACGACCTCAGGCTGGTGAGCCGCTTCGACAAGCCCCTGGTCGAAAAGTCCGAGACGACTTTTCAAAATCGGCGGCGTCTGAGGAAACTTAAGCCCGAACGAACCGTCGGCCTGGCTCGAGAACGGGAGATCCGTAGTCAGCACCATGATGCCGCCATGGTTAACATTCCCCTCGCCGAAGAAGAAACTATTCTTCACCTTATCC